>CANFHS010000173.1 GCA_947446835.1 Bacteriovoracaceae bacterium | reverse complement strand
GGGCAAGTACGCCCAGGCGGAAGTCGAGCTGGTGGTGAACGGCGACTTCTTTGACCCGCTGGCCGTGCTCTTCCTTCCGGACGAGCGCCGCCGCAAGAACCGCCCCGAGCGCGAGTTTCCGGTGGAAGTCGAGGAAAACGCGGCAGTGCGGCAGTTCCACCGCATCGTGGAGGGCCACCCGGTGGCCATGGGGGCGCTGCGGGAATTCCTGGCGCGCGGCAAGCGCATCGTGTTCCGCTGGGGCAACCACGACGCGGCCATCCTGTGGCCCAAGGTGCAGAGATACCTGCGCGAGGTGCTTCACGCCCCCCGGCACGACCAGATCGAGTTCCAGATCCGGCCCTACCTCTTTGATGGCATCTGCATCGATCACGGCCACCAGTACGAGACCCTGAACCATTTCGACGAGACCAACCTGTTCATCGAGCGGAGCGACCGCAAGGGCCACATCCGCCGCATCCAGAACCTGCCGTTCGGCAGCTTCTTCGTGATGGGCCTGATCAACCGCATCAAGCTGGAGCGCAAGCACATCAGCCAGGTGCAGCCGTTCCGCACCTACCTGGCCATCAGCTTTTTCCTGGACCCCCTGTTCTTCGTGACGGGCGGCCTGCGCGCGTTCTGGTTCTTCATCAAGATGCGCTTCATCACCCACCCGAAGCGCTTTGCCCGGTTCCGCAAGACCCTGCTGCTCATCGCCGAGATCTTCCAGCGCAAGTCGCTCGAAACAGAGGCCGAGAGGTACCTGGCCAGCGCGGAGTCCGACGCCCAAGGCGTGCATACGCTGATCCTGGGACATAATCACCAGGCCACGACCCGCATCTTTCCGGGCGGAAAGCAGTACATCAACACGGGCACCTGGACCCCGATCACGAGCCTGGACATGGGCAGCCTGGGCCACCGGGTGAAGCGCACCTACGCGCTCATCGAGTACGTGGACGGCAAACCACGCGCCAGCCTCAAGGTCTGGAACGGCCAGACCAGCATCAGCGAAGATTTCGAGTGAGCTTCAGGCCCCGGTTCAAGCCCAGGGCCAGCACCAGCGTGGAGACCAACAGCAGGCTGGAGAGCGCGTTGATCTCGCGGCTCACGCCGAAGCGCACCATCGAGTAGATCTTCATCGGGAACGTGTCCACCCCCGGACCGGCGGTGAAGAAGGCCACCAGGAAGTCGTCAAACGAGAGCGTGAAAGCCATGAGCGCGCCGGCCAGCACCGCGGGCATCAGGAGCGGCAGGACGACCTTTCCGAAGATGCGGCGCCGCGAAGCGCCCAGATCGGCCGCGGCTTCTTCCAGGCTCCAGTCGAACTCCTGGAATCGCGCACGGACGCCCAGGATGACGTAAGGCAGGCTCAAGGTGGCGTGCCCCGCCACGATGGTGGCCTCACCCAGCCGCACCCCCAGGCTCGAAAACCAGGCCAGGAGCGACAGCCCGAGCACGATGTCCGGCATCAGCAGCGAAATTCCCGCGGTGGCTTCCAGGGCGGGCCTTCCCAGGAACCGGGACCGCACCAGCGCCAACGCCGCCGCCGTGCCCAGCACCGAAGCCAGGAGCGCCGAGCCCAGGCCCACGCGCAGGCTCCTGAGCAGCGACTCCAGCACCGCCTCGTTGCCCAGCGCCGCGCGGTACCAGTCCCAGGTCAAACCGCCCGGACCCACGAAGCTCTGCCCCACCAGCACCCCGAGCGGCCCGAGCAGCAGCAGCAGCGCCGGCACGGCCAGGAGGCGTGCCCGCAGCGGCGTGCGGGGCTTGGCGCCGCCGCTTCCCTGGGCCGAGCGCGAGGACTCGAGCCGCCGCTCCAGCCAGAAGCCCAGCGTGGCCGCCGCCAGGAGCAGCACCGAGAGCGCCGAACCAAAGGGCCAGTCGCGGGTCATCAGGAACTGGTCGGCTACCAGGTTTCCGATCAGCAAGGTGCGGGCGCCGCCCAGCACGTCCGGGATGACGAACTCTCCCAATGCGGGTGTGGCCACAAAGATCATGCCGGCCACCCAGCCCCTGCGGGTCAGGGGCAAAAGCACCTGGAGCAGCACCCGCCTGCCTGAGGCACCCAGGTCGCGGGCCGCTTCCAGCAGCGACCAGTCCAGGCGTTCGAGCGCCACCCAGCAAGGCAGGACCAGGAACGGCAGGTAGGTCGACACCATGCCGATCCACACGGCCAGCGGGCTGTTCTGGAGCTCCCAGGCCGCGGGCGCCAGGCCCAGCGACACCTTGATGGCGTAGGCGCGGATCACGAAGTTGGTCCAGAACGGCAGTACCACGGCCATCACCAGCCACGGCTTGAGGCGCGCTCCGGCCGTGGCAAGCCAGTACGCCAGCGGATAGCCCAGCACCAGGCACGACATCGTGGTCAGCGTCGAAAGCCAAAGGCTGTGCCCCAGCACCTTCAGGTACAGCCCGTCCACGACGCGGGCGTAGTTGCCCAGGTTCCAGGCCGCGACAACGCCGCCGTAAGTGCCGCGCGCCATGAAGCTCGTGACAACCACCCAGCCCAGGGGCACGGCCAGCACCGCCAGCAGCCAGAACCCCGCGGGCCAGGCCAGCTGCGCCGGCAGGCGCCTCAACGCGGGAACCCGGTCGTCCGTCTCAGCCACGGGGCTCCTCAAGCTCAAGCGCCACGGCATGCCCGGGCTCGAACTCCCAGCGGTCCGAGGCCTCGCCTTGCCGCAGGTCCACGAGCCAGGGCGCGCCCGCGCCCGCGAAGCGCAGCCTGAGCTGCGAGGTGGCCCCCAGGAAAGTGCGCTCTTCGACCGCGGCTTCGAGCACATTGCCCGCGTCCGCGGAGCCCGAGACGGGCCTCAGGCACTCGGGGCGCACCACCACCGCCACGCGCTCGCCCGGAGCGTAGCTGCCTGGCTCGCGCCCCTGGCGCGCGCAGGCCCGGAGCTCCCAGCCCGAGGCGGTCCGGACGCGCAGCCAGCCGGAGTGCGAGTCCACGCCCACCACCTGGCCGTCCACGCGGTTCAACTCGCCCAGGAATTCCGCCACGCGAAGCGAGCGCGGCCTGCGGTAAACGTCTTCAGGCTTTCCGGTCTGGATGATTTCCCCGTGGTCCATCACGGCAATGCGATCCGAAAGCGCCATGGCCTCTTCCTGGTCATGGGTCACGAACAGGAAGATCAGGCCCAGCCGTTTCTGCAGGGCGCGCAGCTCCAGCTGCATCTGGCGCCTGAGGCGCAGGTCGAGCGCCGAGAGCGGCTCGTCCAGCAGCAGGACCGCGGGCCGATTGACCAGGGCGCGGGCCAGTGCCACCCGCTGCTGCTGGCCGCCCGAAAGCGTGTGGATGGCGCGCGCCTCGAAACCCTGCAGCTGCACCAGCTGGAGCGCCTCTTCCACGCGGCGGGCCACCTCGCGCGCCTCGATGCGCTGGGACTCCAGGCCGAACGCCACATTGCCCCGCACGTCCAGATGGGGAAACAGGGCATAGCGCTGGAACACCAGGTTGAAGGGCCTGTGGTGCGAAGCCACCGGGTCGATCCGGACCCCGCGATGGCGGATTTCGCCCCGGGTCGGGGTCTCCAGCCCGGCCAGCATCCGAAGCAGCGTGGTCTTGCCGCAGCCCGAGGGCCCCAGGAGCGAAAAAAATTCGCCGTCCTCCACCCGCAGGCGGGTGGGGCGCAGCGCCCACACTTCACCGTACTTCTTGCCCAGGTCCACGACTTCGATCATCGGCCCCCGCCTCGGCTCTTTTCGAGCCCGGAAAACAAGGAGGCCCGCTCTCCTCTCGGAAAGCGGGCCTCCCGGCAAATCAGATCAAAGCGAGGCTCACTTCACCGCGTCTTTGAATTCGCGGCCAGCGCGGAACTTCGGAACGTTCATGGCAGGAATCTTGATTTCCTTGCCGGTCTGGGGGTTGCGGCCCATGCGAGCTTTGCGCTTGGACTTGGTGAAGGTGCCGAAGCCGATGAGGGTGACGTCTTCGCCTTTTTTCACGCTTTTCTTGATGGTGTCGAGGGTGCTGTTCAGCATGTTCTCGGCGTCCACTTTGGTGACTTTAGCGGACTTGGCGATGGCTTCGATCAGTTCTGCTTTGTTCATGGATTCTCCTTGGTCTTTGAAGGCTGCGGCGTCTGCCGAAGCCCACCCAGAGCCCCTCAAGGGCCTCCGAGTTTCTTGCTCAAAAGAATGTCCCCCTCGAGAAGCTCTGTCAACGGGCTTCTCGAGATTTTCCTCACTGAAAACGAAGGGCTCAGGTCTCGCGAACAATGCGGAGAGCGTTGATCCGCTGCTCTTCGCGCGGCCGATCCATTTGGCCGGTCGCGGTATTGCCGATCTTCTCGATGATGTCCATTCCCTTGATCACGTGACCGAACACCGAGTGCTTGTTGTCGAGCCAAGGCGTGGGAACGAGCGTGATGAAGAACTGCGAGCCGTTCGTGTTGGGACCGGCATTGGCCATGGAGAGGATGCCTGGGCCGGTGTGGCGCAGGGTCGGGTGGAACTCGTCCTTGAACTTGTAACCCGGGCCGCCGATGCCCTGACCGAGGCGGTCACCGCCCTGGATCATGAAATTCTTGATGACGCGATGGAAGACCGTGCCGTCGTAGAACGGGCCGCTGCCCGGAGCGCGCGTCTTGGGATCGACGTATTCTTTTTCGCCGGTAGCCAGACCGACAAAGTTCTTCACCGTCTCGGGAGTCTTCTCTTCCTCGAGCTTGCAGACGAACTGCCCCTGGTTGGTTTCGAAAACCGCGTACAGACCGGGACCAAAACCGAGCTTCTCTTCTTGAATGGGTGCCATCGGGGCAATCCTCGCTTTCGGGCCACTGGATACCCGCGAACGGGCCTCCGGTCTACAGTCCAGCGGGGTCGCAGCGCTTTTCGAACTCCTCGGCCCTCTGCAGGGCCTGATGGAAGATCACGCCCAGCACCGCAAAGCTGACCAGGTCGCGGATGTAGCCCAGCGGCTTCTCCGCCGCTTCCCACGCCAGCCGGGGCATGACCAGAAGGTTGGCCACGATGCTCTCGTTCGCCAACTTCAGCAGTACCTGCCGATGGCGCCCCAGCGGCACACCGATGGCTTCGGCCAGGCCCTCCAGG
>CANFHS010000172.1 GCA_947446835.1 Bacteriovoracaceae bacterium | reverse complement strand
GTGACTGGGACTGCACAGGTGGAGCGCCACGAGTCGATCCTGGACTGCTCCCCGGCCCCGGACCACCACGGCCAGATCTTCCTGGACCTGGCTGGCCAGCGCATCCCAGCCGGAGACGAACTCCTGGCCCTGGTACCGCCCGTCGGGATCAAACCGCAGACGGTCGCCAGTCAACCCGCACGCCAGCGTCTGCCGGCCCGCGGGTTCACGGCTCAACGAAAAATACCCGGGATGCTCGTGCGCCAATCGTTCGCGCACGAAACGCGTCACTCCTGCTTCCAGCTCGGGAGTCCACGCCGGGTCGGTCACACAGTACTTGGACAAGCGCTCGCGGCGACACGCCGCCTTGTTCGCGATGGCGGCAGCGAAGCCCGAATCCAGCTGAAAAACCAACCGATCTGATTCCCCATTCCCCAGATCAGCGCCCCAGGGACGCAGGCCCGGGGCCACCTCGTAAATTCCTTTCTCGAGCGGGAAATAACGGATCGGGTTTTGCAAACCAGCGGAACCCCGAGAGTGAGACGAATCCATGCGAGCCCCTCAATTAACCAAAAATCTAACCGAATTACGCATTGAGTCAAAGCCAGGCTTATGGGAGACCCTCCGTCCCATGCTGGAAAGAATAAAGCCGCTCCCCCGTCAACCGCAACCTGCACGAAACGGCAGTGAAGACTTCAATGAGGTCCTGGCCATCGTTTCGCACGATTTACGGAGCCCGATGAGCACCATCCTGGTGGCCTCCCAGGTGCTGGAAAAACAACTCACTGAGCACGACCACATCAAGACGCAGGCGGAACGCCCCCTGACGATGATCCGCCAGGCGGTCCAGCAGATGACCTCGCTGGTCCACGGCATCCTGGACCAGGCCCGGTACCAGAAGGGCAAGCTGCAATGCGACCGCGAACCGCTGGACCTGCTGGCCGAGCTGAGCCGCAGCCTGGCCGCCATCGCCCACCTGGCCGCGGAGCGCGAGGTGGAGCTGGCCCTGGATTCGGAGCTGGCCACCGGCCCCTACCTGGGCGACGCCCAGCGCCTGCAGCAGGTCTTCACGAACCTGCTCGACAACGCCATCAAGTTTTCTCCCCGCCGGGGGCGGGTCCAGGTCCGCGTGAGACGCACCGACACGGGCGCCACCGAGATCAGCGTCCAGGACAACGGTCCTGGAATCCCCAAGCAGCAGCTGAGCCAGGTCTTCGAAGCCTACTGGCAAGCCCAACCGGGCTCCCTCAACGGCACGGGGCTGGGCCTTTCGATCGCGCGTGACGTTGTGGCCGCGCACGCCGGGACCCTGCGGGCCGAGAGTCCCCCCGGGAGCGGCGCGCGTTTCGTGATCGTGCTGCCCTGAGGCTTCTGGAACCGCCCCAGCCCGCGCACTAGGCAAAAATGCACCGGATTTCCAGACCAGGATGTTGGTGGAATCATGAAGTGTACCAAACAGCCATGGAGGGCTGACCATGAGGTCCATCGCCGCGCTCGCCACTCTCGCCACGGTCGCCATGCAACCGCAGACCGCGCACGCCTTCGGCCGACACCGTTCCGCGCCGGATTCCGGAAAACCCAAGGTCCTGATGGTGGCCCTGGGCGACTCGATGACCGTCGGTGCCATGTCGGACACCTCGCTTCCCCGGACGACCGATGCCGGCAAGCTGATGATTGAACCGGGAACCCGCAGCTTCCCGCTCTCGCTGCCTCCCAAGATGGTCGAATCGCAGGTTTCCGAGAACGACATCCACCCGTACCTGATCTGGGACAACAAGGGCACCTACAGCTGGGCCACCGGCAAGCGTGTGCTGGGCCACTCGCTGCGCCTGGGCCAGACCGTCGGCGACACCAACAGCCCCGAAGAGCTGGTGGTCAAGAACTTCGCCGTCAACGGCTCGAAGATCGGCAACGTGGTCAACCAGACCAAGAAGGTCATCCGCGAGTTCCAGACCGGCAAGTACACCCGCGTCGAGTACGTGACCATGCTCATCGGGCCGAACGACGTCTGCGCCCAATCGGGGGCCGAGGGCACGCCGCTCGAAAAGATGCGAACCCAGTACCTGGAAGCGCTGGCCAACCTGGCCTCGATTCCGCAGGACAAGCCCATCCACGTGCTGATGAGTACCATCCTGCCCGTCTACGAGCTGGGGCGTCCCGAGATCCGCGAGGCCCGCAGCCTGTTCGGCATGCGCTGCCGCGTGCTGCGCGACAAGATCCTGCGTTACTGCAATCGCATGACCACATGGAGCACCGAAGAGGGCCGCCTGGTGAACAAGGGCATCATCGATCGCCGCAACGAGATGATCCGTGAAGTGGTGGCCCAGGCCAACGAGCAGTACAAGGGCAAGCTCGACATCCACCTCAGCGAGATCTGGGGCAACGTCGCCCTGACCCGCGAGCTCCTGGCCATGGACTGCTTCCACCCGAACGCCACCGCGCAGCGGCTCATCTCGGCCATGCTCTGGTTCGACCAGCCCTGGTACCCGCACGCGCTGCCGCCGCTCGACGACCTGCTGTCCACGCCGGTCGAGGCTCCGCAGTCGGGTTCTCAGGAAGCCTTGGACTCCTTGGACTGAGTCTGTCCCTCGAGCTCGACCGCGTCCCCGCCTGAAGCCTTGCCTTGGGTCTGCAACTGGGCCGGCTTGTTCCGGATCCCGGTTTCGCCCTTGGAAACCGGCACCCCGCCGTACATCAGGTTCCGTTCGAAATCGGCCGGACTGGTGGCCGCTTCCTTGGCGGTGTCCAGGGTGATCATCTTGGCCAGGTAAAGCTCGCACAGGTGCTGGTCGAAGGTCTGGCCACCCGAAATTTCGCGCGACTTGATGATGAAATCGTTGATCTCGTGCGTCTTGTCGGGATCCGCGATGCAATCGGCAATGCCCTTGTTCGAGATCATGATCTCCTGCGCCGCCACCGAGCCCTTCCCGTCCGCCCGCTTGATGAGGCGCTGGGAGACGATGGCCATCAGGTTGTCGGCCAGGCGCATGGGACCATGCGCTGCTCTTCCGGCTTGAAGACCGACACCAGTCGCCCGATGGTCTTGATGGCGTCGTTGGTGTGGACGGTCGAGAACACCAGGTGGCCGGTCTCGGCCGCCTTGAGCGCGATGTCGATGGTCTCGGGGTCGCGCATCTCGCCCACCAGGATGACGTCGGGGTCCTGGCGGAGCGCCGCGCGCAGGGCATGGGCGAAGCTTCCGGTGTCCGGCCCCACCTCGCGCTGGGTGATGCGTGACATCTTGTTGGGGTGGATGAATTCCACCGGGTCCTCGATGGTGAGGATGTGGCACGGGGAGCTGCCGTTGATGTGGTCGATCATCGCCGCCAGCGTGGAGCTCTTGCCCGAACCGGTGGCGCCGGTGACCAGCACGAGGCCCCTCTGAATTCCGGCCACCTTGCGCAGCACGGAAGGAAGCCCCAGCTTCTCGATGGTCGGGATCTGCGCGGGAATGATCCTCAGGACCGCGCCCAGCCTTCCCTTGTAGCGGAAGATGTTGAAACGGAAGCGCGACACGCCCTTGACCTCGAACGAGCCGTCGTGGTCCTGGAGCGAGTCCAGCTGCTTCGGGAATTCCTTGCCGTGGAACAGCGTCTTCAGGATGACCTGGAAGTCCGCATCCGTCAGCGCGGGGGTTTTCACGTTGACCAGGTCACCGCGAAGCCGGAATGCGGGAGGACTGCCGGGCTGCAGGTGAATGTCGCTCGCGTTGTGCTGAACTGCGGCGGCCAGCAGGCCCAGGAAACCGGACTGATCCATCGACACCTCGTCCTTGACCGGATCGGAGTTCCTTCGCGGCGACTTGAACCGGACCTTCGTCCGTCAAGGCGGTGACTGGAGGATTTCCTGCAGCTTGCGGCGCACTTCACGCCCCAGGTGGTGTCCCACGCCCGGCAGGCGGAAAAAGTTCCCGCCGCTTGAACGGGGGCGGATCTTCAGGAACGACTGCTGCGACGGGTCCGGGAGTACGCGCTCGTCCGCATCGCCATGGATTCCCCAGGTCTCGAACTCCAGCCGCGCGGGCAGCTCGTCTTCCAGGTAACGGGAACCGATGCCCACCACACGGCGTGCCCCCACCCGGGGCGCCACGAACGGAGCCAGGTACCCGCCCTGCGAAAAACCCACGATTGTGAGCGGCACGGCGGGCGTGGTTCCGCAAAGCTGCTCCAGCTGGGCAAGCGCGGTCTGCGTGTCCACCACGTACTCGTCGGTGCGGAAGTCGTAGAAGTACCAGGAGTAGGTCGCCTCGACCCCGGTTTCGGTGGTCTTGGGCACCAGGAAGGGCGCATTCGGCGCCAGGACGCGGGCGTCGCGCGGAAGCACCTCGCGAAGCCGCTCCAGCATGGCCGGCCCCGACTGCATGTAACCGTGCAGCAGCAGGAGGATCTGCCCCACCGGGCCCTCCGGCTCGAGGATGGCCACATCGCCCGCCAGAGGAACCTGGAACTGCCGCCGTTCCACCCGGTGACTCATGGAGAATCCCCGTCGTGCGA
The DNA here is from genome assembly GCA_947446835.1 of Bacteriovoracaceae bacterium. GTDB lineage: Bacteria > Bdellovibrionota > UBA1018 > UBA1018 > UBA1018 > CANFHS01. The sequence continues at coordinate 564 of CANFHS010000172.1, read as the reverse complement.
AGCCGGCGCGCGGCCCCGGTCCAGGGCTTCCTGCGGGGTGAGCCCGCTCCTCAGCCAGTCCCGGCGTTCCATGTCCACACCCTCGGAGCGCAGTCGCGCCAGCCGGGCCTGGTCGCCCCGCAACGCGGCTTCGACCGCAAGCGAGGGGCCGACTCCCCAGCGCGCGATGAAAGGCGTCAACGCCGCACTGGCCAGGGCCAGCACCAGCACGGCCCAGGCGGGGTTCCACCGGAAGCGCACAGAGGCCGGAGCTTCGCCCTTCCGGATGCGCGCCAGGCGCTCCACGCAGGTCGGATGCCCGGCCATGGGCGAAAGCCAGGCGTTGCGCGCAGGCCGCGCCGGATCCTGCCGGTTCCACCGGGTCACGAACTCCAGGGCCCTTCCCAGGCTCATCGGATCAGCCAATCGTGCCACGGCGAACGCATCCGCCTCGAACTCGTGGCGCCGGATCAGGCGACGCATTCCCGCAGCGGCCAGAAGGTACAGCCCGAAGGCCAGCACCAGCGGCGGAAAACTCCAGCCCGCCCAGCGCAGCAGGCCTTCCCAGGGAAAAAAGAACACCCC
>CANFHS010000171.1 GCA_947446835.1 Bacteriovoracaceae bacterium | reverse complement strand
GCGCCTTGAGGGCCGCATCGCGGGAATGCACCCGGCCCAGCCGCAGCAGCAGGTCGTCGCGCATGGCCTGCACTCCCATGCTGATCCGGTTGACGCCCAGCGATCGGTAGGCCCTGAGCCGATCCTCCGACACCGACGAGGGATTGGCTTCCATGGTCCATTCGGTCGACCCGTCCACCCGGCGATCCAGCTGGAGCGGCTCAAGCGCCCGGGCCATGGCATCGGGCGGGGTCATCGACGGCGTGCCGCCCCCGAAGAAGACGGTTTCGATCCGGTCGGCCAGGCGCGGCCCAAGCTGGCGGGCCTCTGCCAGCAGGGCCTCCTCGAAGCGATCCGGGTCGCCCGTGCGCGTGCGCTCGCGGCCCAGCGAGTAGAAGTCGCAGTAATGGCACTTCGTCTCGCAGAACGGGAAATGGACGTAAAGGGAGGCAAAGCCTGGGTTCATGGGGGGCCTGACCTATAGCAGCAAGGCTCCCAGGGCGGAAATCTGGTTTTTTGCCCCGGAAACCCCTACTGTTGCTGGATGGCTCAACTCCAGCGTCCGGTCCAGGTCGAACTCTCCAACGGCATCCCCGTCATCTTCCAGCATTCGGACGCCCCGGTGGCGGCGAGCTACTGGTGGGTCAAGACGGGCAGCGCGGACGAAGGCAAGGGCGAAGAGGGCTTTGCCCACTTCCTGGAGCACATGCTCTTCAAGGATGCGGCCGCCAAGGAAACGGGCCGTGCCTCGACCGGCCAGATGGCCCGCCAGATCGAGTCGCTTGGCGGCGACATCAACGCCTACACCTCGTTCGACCAGACGGTCTATCACGTCACCTGCGCCGCCCATCACTGGGAGAAGGTGCTCGGGGCCTTCACCCCGATGGGGCGTCCGCAGCGTTTCCTCAAGAGCGATTTCGAGCGCGAGCGCGAGGTCATCCTCGAGGAACTGCGCAAGAACGAGGATGCGCCCTCGCGCCAGCTTTTCCAGGGCCTCTTCAGCGCGACCTTCAGCAAGCACCCCTACGGAAGGCCGGTCATCGGGTACGTTCGCACCCTCAAGGCCGCCACGGTCAATAAGCTCGAGGCCTTCTACCGGCGCCAGTACGTCTCGGGCAACATGGGCCTGATCCTGGTGGGTCCGCTCACCGAAGCGCGACAGAAATCCATCGTCAGGCTGCTGGAAAAGAACTTCGGCAAGGCGGTGCATCCCAAGAAGGCCGCCCCGGTCGGCAAACGGCCGCTCGAGCCCGAGCTGCGCAAGGCGCCGGTGCTCGAGGTCAAGCGCTTTGACGTGAAGACACCGACCCTGGCCATCTCGTTCCGCGTTCCCGAGCTCAAGCACGACGATGTCCCGGCCATCGACCTGATGTCGGGGATCCTGGGAATGGGCGAACTTTCGCGCCTGTACCAGAGGCTCTTCTACAAGGATGCCTTGGCGACCGAGGCCTCGGGCGGGCTCTACGTGCCCTATGACCCGGGCATGCTGTATTTCCAGGCCGAGCTGGCCAAGCACGAGCAGATCCTGCCGGCGGCTCGCGCGCTTTTCGAGGAGCTGCAGAAGCTTCGAGACGAAGGCCCGACCTCCGAGGAGCTGGGCCGGGTCCTCGTGAATTCGGAAAGTGAGCGCCTTTACGCGACCCAGACCGCCGATGGTCTGGCGGGCCGGATCGGTTTCCTGCAGTTCATCATGGGCAACCTGGACTTCGATGAGGACTACCTCCGGCAGATCCGCGACGTCGATGCCCGCAAGATCCAGGAAGTGGCTGCCAGGTACCTGGATCCCGCCCGGATGTCCGCCACGCTGCTCTTGCCCAAGGACGCGCCGGAGTTCGACCTGTCGCAGGTCACGGTCCTGGCCCGTCAGATCCTGGGACCAGGCGCAGCCCTGGAGCCGCCCAAGGCCCGCCGCGCGCGTGTGCCCGCGGGGCGCCGGGAGTCGGAGGCACCCGAGTTCTTCAAGCTCAGCTCGGGCATCCAGGTCATCTACCGGGAGCGGCCGCAGTCGCATGTCATGAGTCTCCAGGCTTGCGCGCTGGGCGGACTGCGCCTGGAGCTGGCCCAGCCAGTGGAGAGCCCGGCCAAGGACTGGGGCTCAAGCCACCTGATGGCGCTGACCTGGAACAAGGGCACGGGCACCCGCGACGCGCGCGAGATCGCCCGGATCGTGGAAGGCTCGGCAGCGGGAATGGATGGCTTTGCCGGGCGCAACACGGTGGGCCTCTCGATGACGGGCCTGGCCCGCGACTGGTCCAAGCTTTCGGACCTCTTCAGCGAAACGCTGGTGGATCCGCGCTTCCCCGAGGCCGAGGTCGAACACTCGCGCCGCGTGGCCGAGGATTCCATCCGGGGTGTGGAGGACCATTCCTCGCAACTCTGCTCGAAGCTCTTCCTGGGCTCGCTCTACGAGCGGCACCCCTACGGGCACCTGACGTTGGGTTCGATGGAAAGCATTTCGGCCATTCACGCCGAAAAGCTCCGCAAGTTCCATCGCGACTGGATCAGGCCCGATCGCCTGGTGCTTTCGGCGGTGGGCAACATCAAGCGTCCCGACCTGGATCGTTGGCTCGAGTCGCTGGAAAGCCGCTTCGGGAGCCAGGCTGGAACCGGAAGGCGCGAGCTGCCGTCCCGCCTGGACGAGGAGCCCGTGCTGAAAGCGCCCCGCTGGGTGGAACGCAAGTTGGGTCGTGAACAGACTCACATCATCGTGGGGGGTCTGGGTACCCGGATCCTCGACAAGGACCGCGGTGCCCTGCAGGTGCTCAATACGCTGCTGGGCGGCCAGAGCGGGCGCCTGTTCATCGAGCTGCGTGAGAAAAAGAGCCTGGCCTACACCGTCGCGCCTCTCCACTTCGACGGGATCGAACGCGGTTACGTGGGGACCTACATCGCCTGCGCGCCGCAGAAGCGCGAGGAAGCCATCTCGGGGATCCGTGCCGTGCTGGAGCGCCTGGCTGCCAAAGGCCCCACGGCCCGTGAAATGGAGCGGGCCAAGGAGTTCCACCTGGGCCGTCGGGCCATGGATCTGCAGAGCGACTCCTCGCTGGCGTCGCATTATGGCCTGGAGGCCGTGTACGGCATTCCGTACGAGGATACCGCGGCCGTGATCCGCCGCATTTCGGCGATCCGGGCCAAGGATGTCCAGGACGTGTGCCGGCGCTACCTCGTCGAGCCCGCCATGGTCACAAGCGTCGTGGGTTGAGACCGGGCGGCCCTGGAGCCGCCCGGATTCCTGTTCAGCCGGTTGGGGTCAGCGCTCTTCGGTCGAGTCGTCGGTCTCGCCATAGGAGCAGGTGTACTGCACCTTGAGGCGCTGGATGGCGCGGTGGAACTCCTCCTCCGGGTGAGGGTCGAGCGCGTCCTGGAAGGCTTCCGAAAGCTGCTCGATGGCGGCGGAATTCCAGCGGGTGGAGTTGCCACCCGTGGCGCTGTCAATCCGCTTCAGCTTGGTGCGGAAGCCCTCGAGCTTGGCCTCACTGAGGAGCGGCGTCACGGCCTGAAGCAGCACGGCGCTCTTGCCGGATTGGCGGGCGTGGGCCAAGGCCTCCAGGAATCCCACCTGCGCGCCCACTCTCCGGGAGAGGCTCTCGCGGTACTTGGACAGGCCTGCCGGAAGGCCCTTGGCCGCCTCGAGCTTGAGGGCTGCGGCTTTGGCCTGTTCCAATGACAGGCTGGGCGGAATTTTTTCGGGGCTGATGGAATGGATGCTCTGCAAGGTGCCCTGGTCAAAAGGCCCCGAGAGCAGGCAGGTCTGGCCGAAGAGCGTGACCTGGATGTCCGTGGTCCTGGGCCCCGCGGGTGGAGTCGCGGCGCCGGCCGTCATTCCGAAGTTGGACCCGAAGCTGGACAAAATAATCAATAAAATCCGTAGAACCATGGGGTCTCCATGCGGGTGGGTCCCCGATGACCCGCCCAGTTTGACAGCGTCTGGGGGAGGTCTACCATAGATAGAAGGGGGCTGGATTCGAAATCCATGAAGCAACCACCACGATTAAGCCTGGTCATCCGGCCTGAAGAATTCTTTCATGAGCTTGTCACCGAGGCGCTGGGCAACCGGAAGGTCCGCCCGCAGCCCGAGACGGAGTTTTACCTGGTGAGGCTCCTGAGCCGCTTCATGAACACGGACAGTCTTTACCGGCGGGATGGCGAGGGTCATGTCCGGGATGAGCCGCTGGTCCTGATGCTCCAGGAGGCCTTCGAGGAGGACGCTCCCGGGGTGCAGTCCACCCTTTTCCGGCAGGTGGGCGACGTATCGCTCTATACTGCGGGTTATTTCCAGGACAGCCTGGCCCGCAAACTGGTCGACGTGGACTACTACATCGACATGGGGGGCAAGGCCTACCGGCAGGCCGCCGCCCGGGTCGAGGAGCGGCCCTTGCAAAGCCTCTACGAGGAGCTGGCCGAAAAGTTCGCGGCATTCGTCGATGTCCTGGCCGAGATCAGCGACAAGACCTCTTCCCGGAAGGAAGTGGACCTGCTTCGCCAGTATGAACTCTGGGTACGGACCCGAAGCGAACGGGCAGCCAAGGCGCTCCAGGAGGCCGGGATCCTGCCCAATCCTTCGGTCAAAAAAGGCCTTCAGTAAGCCCGGGTTTCCGGCCTTACTCGATGACCACGCTGAGCATCTTGTCGCCCGGGACCAGCTTCTGCGCGACGTCCATGCCTTCCACCACCTGGCCGAACACGGTGTACGAGTGGTCCAGATGGGGCTGGGTGCCAAGGGTGATGTAGAACTGCGAGTCGGCCGAATCCGGGTCGGCCGCGCGGGCCATGGCGACCGCGCCTTCGACATGGCGGCGATTGTTGAACTCCGCCTTGAGGCGTTGGCCGCTGCCGCCCGTTCCGTTGCCGACCGGATCGCCGCCCTGGACGACAAATCCCGGAACCACGCGGTGGAAGGTCAGCCCGTTGTAGAAGCCCTGGTTGATCAGCTCGACCAGGCGTTTGACCGTATTGGGTGCGTCCTGGGGGTAGAACTTGTAGCGGATCTGGCCCTTGTTGGTGGTGAGGATGACCGTGGCCTTGGACAGCCCGCTTGCGTCCACTGAAAGGTCCGGGTTC
>CANFHS010000170.1 GCA_947446835.1 Bacteriovoracaceae bacterium | reverse complement strand
GGGGTGGAACATGTGCCCTACGCCCTGCAGGTCAACCTGCAGCGGGCCTTCGAAATCGCCAAGGAAGAAGGCCTTTGGATTCTCGGTACTTCCGAGCACGCCCACGACACCTTGGACAAGATCGAGCGGGATCGGCCGTGGCTGGTGGTCCTGGGGAACGAGGAAAAGGGCATCCGGCGCCTGACCGAGGACACCTGCGACCTGCTTTGCCGGATCGATCCCAGGGGCCGAGGGGTGACCTCCCTCAATGTTTCGGTGGCGGCAGGAATTCTGGCCGCGCACTTGGCTTGACAATTCATCCGAAGAATGGAAATTTGCGCCCTACGTTGGCTTTGAGCCGAATGGGGTGGTTTGTCCGCTCCTTCCGGATTTCAGATCTGGGCTGGAGTAGCTCAGTTGGTAGAGCAACGGTTTTGTAAACCGTAGGTCATGGGTTCGATTCCCGTCTCCAGCTCCATTCAGCAAAAAATCAGCGTACGTTTTCGAGATTCAGAGTTTGAAGCTGGAGAGATACCCAAGCGGCCAAAGGGACCAGACTGTAAATCTGGCGGCGTATGCCTTCGAAGGTTCGAATCCTTCTCTCTCCACCACTTGAATCGTTGAGTTTCGAAGATGGGATGGTTTGGCAAAAACAGGTTCTAGTGTGGGCGGGAGTAGCTCAGTTGGCTAGAGCATCAGCCTTCCAAGCTGAGGGTCGAGGGTTCGAGCCCCTTCTCCCGCTCCAAAATAATGTCTAGAACCCCTTTGCCAAGGCGTCGAAAAAATGGGAAGAGCGGCCAGAGTTCCCAGAGGACCCTGCCGTTTTCCCGATTTCCGGGTGGTCTCAGAAACCGAGATCAGCCAGAAATGGTCAGCTTTCTTGGAACGCTCTTGTAGCTCAGAGGTAGAGCACTCCCTTGGTAAGGGAGAGGTCACGGGTTCAAATCCCGTCAAGAGCTCCAGAAATTTTAACACCGGCTGTAGGTACGGAAAAACACCTACCCAAACATCGGAGGCCTAGTACAGGTATGTCGAAGGAAAAGTTTGATCGGAGCAAGCCGCACGTCAACATCGGCACCATCGGTCACGTTGACCATGGCAAGACGTCGTTGACGGCTGCAATCACCACCATTTTGGCCAAAAAAGGCCTGGCCCAGGCTCGCGCCTACGACCAGATCGATAACGCCCCGGAAGAAAAAGCCCGCGGCATCACGATCAACACCACCCACGTGGAATACCAGACGGCCAACCGTCACTACGCCCACGTCGACTGCCCCGGCCACGCCGACTACGTGAAGAACATGATCACCGGCGCCGCCCAGATGGACGGCGCGATCCTGGTGGTTTCGGCCGCTGACGGCCCGATGCCCCAGACCCGCGAACACATCCTCCTGGCCCGCCAGGTCGGCGTGCCCGCCGTCGTCGTGTTCATGAACAAGTGCGACATGGTTGACGACGCCGAACTCCTCGACCTCGTCGAGATGGAAGTTCGCGAGCTGCTCTCCAGCTACAAGTTCCCCGGCGACTCGATCCCGGTGATCCGTGGCTCGGCTGTGAAGGCCCTCGAAGGCGACCAGAGCGACATCGGCGAACCCGCCATCATGAAGCTCATGGAAGCTTGCGACACCTACATCCCGCAGCCGAAGCGTGAGAAGGACAAGCCCTTCCTCATGCCCGTCGAAGACGTGTTCTCGATCTCGGGTCGTGGTACCGTGGTCACCGGTCGCGTGGAACGCGGCGTGATCAAGGTCGGCGAAGAAATCGAGATCATCGGCCTGCGCCCGACCGTCAAGACCGTCGTCACCGGCGTCGAGATGTTCCGCAAGCTGCTCGATCAGGGTGAGGCCGGCGACAACATCGGCGCCCTGCTCCGCGGCACCAAGAAGGAAGAAGTCGAGCGCGGCCAGGTTCTGGCCCACTCCGGCTCGGTCACCCCGCACAAGAAGTTCAAGGGCTCGGCCTACATCCTCACCAAAGAGGAAGGCGGCCGCCACACCCCGTTCTTCAAGGGCTACCGTCCGCAGTTCTACTTCCGCACCACCGACGTCACCGGCGTCGTGACCCTCCCGCCGAACGTCGAGATGGTCATGCCTGGCGACAACATCCAGATCGAAGTCGAGCTCATCACTCCGATCGCCATGGAAAAAGAACTCCGCTTCGCCATCCGTGAAGGCGGCCGCACCGTTGGTGCAGGCGTCGTCGCGGAAATCATCGAATAAGCAGCGGCCCTTGAGGGTCGTTGTCTAGGTACCGGGGGCTGGGCCGGAAGAGAATTCCGGCCCAGCCCCTGTTTGGATTTAATTCACGGATTTAAGGAAGTTTTATGCGCGTGATCGTCAGCCTCGATTGCACCGAGTGCAAGCGGAAGAACTACTCGACGACCAAGAACAAGCAGAAAACCACGGACAAGCTGGAATTCAAGAAATTCTGCCGCGCTTGCCGTAAGCACACCGCGCATCGCGAAGGCAAATAAGCCTCTCCAGATTTAGGCCAGTAGCTCTAATGGTAGAGCGGCGGATTCCAAATCCGTAGGTTGTGGGTTCGAATCCCTCCTGGCCTGCCAAATCAGCGGTCAATGCGTCGAATCGGATCGAGTATCTCAACTATGGATAGCCAATACCAAAAATGGGTGAACCTGTGCTACCTCGCGGTAGCCGTTCTGCTGGGCTACGTGGTTTTCACGGGCGGCCTCCAGCTGGCAGGCACCTATGACCTTGAGACTCGCGTCAAGAATATCGACCTGATCCTGCGGTTCGGCTCGATGGGTGCGGGGGGGCTGCTTTTCTGGGCCCTTTATCGCAACGCCAAGGCGAACCAGTTCATGAACGAGGTGGTCCTCGAGTTGGCCCGGGTGACCTGGCCGACCCAGAAAGAGACCACCAACGCCACCCTGATCACGATCGTGATGGTCCTGATTTCGGGGATGGTGCTGGGTCTTCTGGATTACTTCTGGACCAAGTTGATCCAGTGGATCGTCTGAGAAAGGGAGCTTCCTGTGACTGATAATCACGCCGACCCACTTTCGAACATGACGCCGGGTGAGCCCGGGCTCGAGCAGCAGTGGTACATCGTCCACACCTACTCGGGTTTCGAGAACAAGGCCAAGTTGGCCCTCGAGGAGCGCATCCGTTCGCTCAAGAAAGAGGCCTTCTTCGGCGAAGTCATCGTGCCGGAAGAGAACGTGGTGGAGCTGGTCAAGGGCCAGAAAAAGACCACCAAGCGTCGCTTTTTCCCGGGATACATCCTCGTGAAGATGTTCCTGAACGACGAAACCTGGCACATCGTCAAGAATACTCCCAAGATCACCGGCTTCGTCGGTGACAAGATCAAGCCCGTGCCGGTCCCGGAATCCGAGGTCCAGAAGATGACCAACCGGATCGCCGAGGGCCAGGTCAAACCCCGCCCGCGCATCTCCTTCCTGGAAGGCGAAAGCGTGCGCGTCGTGGATGGGCCTTTCTCGAATTTCAGTGGTGTTGTGGAAGACGTGAACCCTGACAAGGGTAAGGTCAAGGTGCTGGTCAGCATCTTCGGCCGTTCGACTCCGGTTGAACTCGACTTCATTCAGGTTGAAAAGATTTAACGGCTCGTGTTAGAGGGGCCCTCTTATGGCAAAGAAGGTTGTTGGTCAGATCAAGCTCCAGATTCCCGGAGGCCAGGCGAACCCGGCTCCCCCCGTCGGCCCGGCTTTGGGTCAACGTGGCGTGAACATCATGGAATTCTGCAAGGCGTACAACGCCAAGACGCAGGACCAGAAGGGGATGATCATTCCGGTCATCATCACGGTCTATTCTGACCGTTCGTTCACCTTCATCACCAAGACGCCGCCCGCTTCGATCCTGCTTTTCAAGGCAGCCAAGATCGAAAAAGGCAGCGGCACTCCCAACAAGACCGTCGCTGGCAAGGTCACCAAGAAGCAGGTGGAAGACATTGCCAAGCTGAAGATGCCCGACCTGAACGCCGGCAGCGTCGAAGCTGCCATGCGCACGGTGGCCGGCACCGCTCGCAGCGCGGGCGTGCAGGTCCAGGAATAAGTTCCAGTAACCCAGAGTGGGAGCTCGCTTCGGCGGGCGCTTGAACCACGGAGGATCCATGACCGACAAGAAGAAGACCGTGGGTAGCCACGGCAAGAAGTATGCGAACGCGCTGGCCAAGATCGAGGCCGGCAAGGTCTACGCGGTGAAGGACGCTTTCGAGCTGATTCCCGAAGTGGCCTACGCGAAATTCGACGAGACCGTGGACGTCGCCTTCAACCTGGGCGTGGACCCCAAGCACTCGGACCAGATGGTCCGCGGCGCTCTGGTGCTCCCCCACGGCATTGGCAAGAGCGTCCGCGTGGCCGTTCTGGCCAAGGGCGAGAAGGCCAAGGAAGCCGAAGCCGCAGGCGCTGACGTGGTCGGCTCCGACGACCTGATCGAGAAGATCCAGGGTGGCTGGCTCGAGTTCGACAAGATGGTGGCGACCCCCGACATGATGGTGGCCGTCTCCAAGGTCGGTAAGATCCTCGGCCCCCGCGGCCTGATGCCGAACCCCAAGCTCGGCACCGTCACCATGGACGTTGCCCGCGCCGTCAAGGAGCAGAAACTCGGCAAGATCGAGTACCGCACCGAGAAGACCGGCATCGTGCACGTCATCATCGGCAAGAAGTCGTTCGGCCCGCAGAAGCTGCGGGAGAACTTCGCCGTCCTGACCAGCGCCCTGCAGAAGGCCAAGCCGCCGACTTCCAAGGGCGTCTACATGAAGAACATCACCCTCTCGACGACCATGAGCCCTGGGATCTCCGTGGATCCCCTGGACGCTGTGACCACGTCGAGCGGTGCTTGATCCCTAGAGAATTGAGGAAAGACCATGAATCGCGTTGAAAAAGCCGATCTGGCTCAGTCGCTGAAAGACAAGTTCATCAAGGCCAAAGTCGCCATTTTTGCCGACTACAAGGGCCTCTCCGCCACCCAGGCCGACGAGCTCCGCAAGGAACTCCGGGCCCAGAACACCGAAGTCAAGGTGCTGAAGAACAACGTGGGCCGCCTCATCACGAAAGACGGTTCGATGGGCGAAGGCGCCAAACAGGTCATGGACGGGCTGGTCGGCCCGTCGCTCGTGG
>CANFHS010000169.1 GCA_947446835.1 Bacteriovoracaceae bacterium | reverse complement strand
CCTTCAGCTCCTTGCAGCGCGACTCGGCGTACTTGTCGAGCTCGCCCGTGCTGATTCCGGGAGCGACCATGCGGACCATCTCGTCGAGGATCCGGGCGGTTGCCTGGCAGGCAACCCTCATCAAGCCCAGCTCACGTTCAGACTTCAGGTTGATCATTTCAGCGCCACTGCCAGCTGGTTGGCGACCGCTTCGGGGGATTCGGACGCCACGATGGCGCGCAGGATCCCGGCACCCTGGTAGTAGCCCACCAGCGGGGCGGTCTGCTGATGGTAGACCTGCAGACGCTTCTCGATGACGGACTCCTGGTCGTCCGGACGCTGCACGAGGGGTCCGCCGCAGCTGTCGCAGATTCCGGCCTGCTTCGGCGGCGAGGCCTCGACGTGGAACATCGACCCGTCCTTCGGACAGGTCCTGCGGCCAGAAAGGCGTCCCACCAGGAGACGGTCGGCGATCTCGAACAGGATGGTCCGCGAAACCGAACGCCCCTGCTTCTTGAGCAGCTCGTCCAAAGCCTCGGCCTGCGGAATGGTCCTGGGAAACCCGTCCAGGATGAAGCCGCTGGAGCAGTCCGGATTGAGGATCCGCTCACCGATCAGCCCCACGACCACGGTGTCGGGAACCAGCGCTCCCTTGTCCATGAACGACTTGGCCTCGAGACCCAGCTGGGTCCCCGCCTGGATGGCGGCCCTGAGCATGTCACCGGTCGACAGCTGAGGCCAACCCTTCGAGACAGAAAGACGTTTGGCCTGGGTTCCCTTGCCGGAACCGGGTGGGCCGAGAAAAACCAGGATCATGAATAAACCGCCCGCCCTTTCAGACGCGTGTGCTTCATGAACCCTTCATAGTTTCGCGAAAGCAGGAAAGTCTCGATCTGGGCCACCGTATCCAGCGCCACGCCCACCAGGATCAGGACGCTGGTTCCACCGAAGTAGAAGGGCACCTTGATGGTCTGGGTGAACAGGGTCGGCAGGACGCAGATCCCCGCGATGTAGATGGCTCCGCCCAGGGTGATCCGCGACAGCACATGGTCGATGTACTGGGCGGTGGGCTGTCCGGGACGGATGCCCGGGATGAAGCCGCCGTACTTCTTCAGGTTCTCGGCGACATCCTCGGTCTTGAAGGTGACGGCCGTGTAGAAGTAGGCAAAGAATATGATCATGCTGACGAACAGGATTTCGTAGAGCAGTGCACCCGGCTGGAGCTGCGCCGTCACCTTGCGCAGGAACGCGTAAGGGAAGAACGTGGCGAAGGTGGCCGGGAACATGATCAGCGACGAGGCGAAGATCGGCGGGATCACGCCCGACGTGTTCACCTTCAGCGGAAGATGGGTGTTCTGGCCGCCGTAGACCTTCCGGCCCACGATCCGCTTGGCATACTGGATGGGGATGCGGCGCGAGCCGCGCTCCACGAAGATGATCACGAAGAACGTGGCCACGATAACCGCGACGATCAGGAGGATCTTCAGGAAGCTGAGCTCGCCCGAACGGTACAGGCTCAGGGTACTGCCGATTCCGGAGGGGATGCGCGCGGCGATGCCGGCAAAGATCAGCAGCGAAATGCCGTTGCCGATCCCGCGCTCGGACATCTGCTCACCCACCCACATCAGGAACAAGGTGCCCGTCATCAGGGTCACCATCGTCAGGAGCCGGAAGGCCATGCCGGGGGCCATGACCACTGCCGGGTTGGTATAGTGCTCCAGGCCCGCCGCGATCCCGTAACCCTGGACCAGCGCCAGGAGGACGGTCCCGTAACGGGTATACTGGGTGATCTTCTTGCGACCCTGGTCGCCTTCCTTCTGCAGCTCGTGCAGGTAAGGCCACACGACGGTCAGCAGCTGGAAAATGATCGAGCTGCTGATGTAGGGCATGACGCCCAGCGCAAAAATACTGAACCGCTCCAGTGCCCCGCCGCTGAAGAGGTTGAACCATCCGAAGATGGTCCCCTTCATGTTGGCGAACACCTGCTGCAGCGCCGCGCCGTCCACACCGGGAGTCGGGATATGGATCCCGATCCGGTAAACGGCCAGCATCAGCAACGTGAAAACGATGCGCTTTCTCAGCTCAGCAATCTTGACCAGTCCTTCGATGCCCGACATACGGTACCTGCCCCCCTTGGCGTATCAGCGAGAGAGTCTGAACCGAATCAGGCGTGAGCCGCTTTTTTCTTCGGTTTTCCCTTGGCGACCGGCGTGCCGAGAATCTCGAACTTGCCGCCTGCCTTGGTGATCTTTTCCTGGGCCGAAGGGCTGATGCGATGGGCCTTCACATTGAAAGCCTTGGTCAGCTCGCCGGTGCCGAGGATCGTCAGGCGATCGTAGCGGCCCTTGATGCGGTTGGCAGCGACCAGCGTCTCCAGGCTGATTTCGGTGAAAACAGCCGGATCCATCTTCTCGAGCTCGACCACGTTCAGCACCGCATTGGTGCGGCGATGGATGTTGGTGAAACCGCGCTTGGGAACGCGGCGGTACAGCGGCATCTGGCCGCCTTCGAAGCCCGGACGCGAGGTACCACCGGAGCGGGCCAGCTGGCCCTTGTCGCCTTTGCCGGCGGTGATGCCGAGACCGGAGCCGGGGCCGCGGCCCAGGCGTTTGCGTGCCGAGGTGGCACCAGGATGCTTGCGGATCGTATTCAACTTCAACATGGATCTGACTCCTTTGGCCGGTGTTCCATCGCCGGGGCCTAAGCCGTCATTCAGCCCTTCCTGGGGCGTCTCGATATGGGATCAGTTCAGCGGACCTGGACTCAGCGGGTTTCCGAAACCAGCTCGACCAGGTGGATGACCTTCTTGATCATCCCGCGCACGGCGGGAGTGTTCTCGAGGGTCGTCACCTGCGAAAGCCGCCTCAGGCCGAGGCCGTTCATGGTGGCACGCTGGTTCGGATTGCAGGCGATCAGGCTCTTCTTCAGCTTGATCGTGATGGTCCGTTTCTTGTTCGCGGTGGCCATTTCAGGCTCCTTCAGATGATTTCAGCAACCGTCTTGCCGCGGCCCTTGGCGATTTCCGAGAAGCTGCGGAGCTTCTGGAGCGCTTCCAAGGTCGCACGAACGACGTTGTGAGGGTTGTCCCGGCGAAGCGACTTCGTCAGGATGTTCTGGATACCGGCGACCTCGAGAATGGCGCGCACGGAGGAGCTGGCGATGATGCCGGTACCTTCCGGAGCGGGCTTCATGAGGACCTGGCTGGCGCCCCAGTGACCCAGCACTTCGTGCGGGATCGTGCTGCCTTCGAGAGGAACCTTCATCAGGTTCTTCTTGGCCTGCTTGCCGGCCTTCTTGATGGCCTCGGGAACTTCGCCTGCCTTGCCCAGGCCGACGCCCACTTGGCCCTTCTTGTCGCCCACAACCACAATCGCGGCGAAGCTGAAGCGGCGACCGCCCTTGACGACTTTCGCGCAGCGATTGATGTGGATCACCTTGTCTTCGAATTCCGAATCCTCAAGGCGATTGGACATCTTTGACATTGCCATGGATCTTTCTCCTAGTCCGTTTAGAACTGCAGGCCCGATTCACGGGCAGCGTCAGCGAGAGCCTTGATCTGTCCGTGGTACAGGTACCCCGAGCGATCGAACACAACCTGGGACACATTCTTGGCCAGGGCCCGTTTGGCGATCACGCCACCCAGGACCTTGGCGCCCACGATGGAGCCATGTGCCTTGAGTTCCTCTTCGAGCGTCGAAGCGGACACCAGGGTGTGCCCTTTGACGTCGTCGATGAGCTGGGCATAGATGTGCCGGTTGGAGCGGAACACGGCGAAGCGCGGACGCTCCGAGGTGCCGTCCACGCGGGCGCGAATGCGGCGCTTGCGCTTGAACCGGATGACCTGCTTCTGACTGGTATGAAGACGAATCTTAGTCGACATAGTGCACCCTTACTTCGCACCCGCAGCTTTACCCTGCTTGCGGATGATGTGCTCGTTGACGTACTTGACGCCCTTGCCCTGGTACGGCTCAGGTTCCTTGAACGAGCGGATTTTTGCAGCGACCATGCCGACGAGAACCTTGTCCGCGCCGTTCACGACGACCCGGGTGTTGTTCTCGACCTTGGCAGTGATCCCGGCCGGCAGCGTGTACTCGACCGGATGGGAGTAACCCAGGGTCAAGGTCAGCACCTGGCCCTTGGCGGCGGCACGATAACCCACGCCGACAATGTCCAGCTCCTTGGTGAAGCCGGTGTGGACACCGGTCACCATGTTGTGGATCAGGGTCCGGGTCAGGCCGTGGAGAGCGGCGGCATTGGCCTCGTTCTCATCGCGGGTCACCAGGATCTGGCCATTGGCAATCTTGGCGGACACGCCGTTGGGGATCTGGTGCTGGAGCTTGCCCTTGGGGCCTTCCACCTTGACCAGTCCGTCCTTGATATCGACTTTGACGCCCTGGAGAATGTTCACCGGGGCTTTACCTACGCGCGACATGGCTCAGTAGACCTCGCAAAGGAGCTCGCCGCCCACTTTGAGGGTGCGTGCCTTGTTACCCGTCATGACCCCTTTGGAGGTCGAGACGATGGCGATGCCGGCGCCGCTCAGCGGCTTGGGCATCTCCTGATAGCTTGCGTACCGGCGCAGGCCGGGGCGGCTCACGCGACGGATGCCCTGGATCACGGCCAAGCCGTTGTCGGCGTACTTGAGGTACACCTTGATCATGGGGCGGCCTTCTTCGCGATGGAGGCGGAAGTTCTTGATGTAACCTTCCTCCTTCAGGACGCGAACAATGTTGGCCTTCAGGCGCGAAGCCGGAACTTCAACTTTTTCGTGCTGTTCACGGCTCGCGTTGCGAAGCCGGGTCAGCAGATCAGCGACAGGATCAGTCATGCTCATATCGATATCCTCTCAGTGCCTTACCAGCTCGACTTCACGACGCCGGGGAGTTGCCCTTTGAGGGCAAGGCCGCGGAAGCACAAACGGCACATGTTGAACTTGCGCATGTATGCGCGGGGACGTCCGCAGAGCCCACAGCGATTACGCACGCGCACCGCAAACTTCAGCTTTTTCCCGATTTTCTCGAATTTGGCTTTGGTCGACAAAGTCCTTCTCCTTTACTTCCGGAAGGGCATGCCCATTTCGGCCAGGACGGCACGGGCTTGCTCATTGGTCTTCGCGGTCGTAGTGATCGTGATCGTCATGCCCCGGATCTTGTCCACCTTG
>CANFHS010000168.1 GCA_947446835.1 Bacteriovoracaceae bacterium | reverse complement strand
TTCAAGGCGGGCTGGTCGGTGGCTTTCGGGAACTGGTACTCGAAGACCTGCAGCAGGCCCCCGGGGGCCAGGATGCGCACGCATTCGGCCGCGACGGTGGGAATGTCCATCCAGTGCAGCGCTGAGCCGATCAGGACGAGGTCCTGGGAGGCGTCTGGTAGAGCGGTGGCTTCGGCGCGCGTGGTGAGAGCCTGGTCCAGGTGAGGCACCAGCAGCGCCTGCCCTCGTGCTTCACCCAGCATGGACGCGTCGGGCTCCACCAGGTTCAGGCGCAGCAGGCGCGGCGCGAGCGCCTGGACCACCGAGGCGGCCGAAAGCCCGGTGCCGCAACCCAGGTCGGCCAGGCGCAAGGCACGACCCGCGTGAGGCGAGCGGTTCAACGCGGTCAGCAGCGGCGCAAAAAGCGCTGCGGGGTACGAAGGCCTGAATTCTCGGTAAAGCTCGGGGTCAAACATCCAGGAAAAGCTCTGGGGTTCCGTTTATCGGACCCGAGCGCGTTCTTCGAGGGGCGTGAGAAGCTTTTCGAGGCCTTCGTCGTCGTGGAAGGCCAGGGCCACCGACAGTGCGGCCAGGTGGCGCTCGTCCGCCTTGAGCTGCCGGGACTCCTGGAGCGCAAAGATGCGTTGGGCCCGCTCCTCCAGGGCGGAGTGCCGTTCACGGGCTTCGGGCTCCTGGAGGATCAAAAGCGCGCTCAGGAGGGCCAGGGCCACCAGAGAGATGATCTTACCGAGGCGGGATGCGCGGCTTGCCATACCTGGGGTGCAAAGCAAGCGGGATGCCGCTCTCCGGGAAGGCCCCAGGGGCTTCCTGGCCGCGGCTCAGCCTCCCAGGAGTGCGGGGAACCTGGGCAAGTGTCCAAGTCTTGGCCAGGACGGTCTTGGCCTGGGCCCGGGGGCGGTCAGTCTTCGGTGACCAGATTGGGCAGCTCGTCGGGGTTTTGGCCGTCCAGGGCCGGCGGAAAGTGGGCCTGGAGCGTGATGCCGAGCGTCCGGACCGCGATCGCGATGGCGTTCTCGTAATGGGTGGAGAGCAGGTCTTCGCGCAGGCTCCGGGCCAGCTCCTCCCAGTAGTGCTGGCCGATCTTCTCGTGGATGCCCGTATCCCCGATCACGGCGAACTGCTGGCGCTTGAGGTTGACGTAAAGCAGGACCGCGTTGCGGTGGGTGGTGCGGTACATCCCGAACTGCTCAAAGAGCTTCTGGGCACGGACAAAGGCGTCCTTCTCGAAAAACCTCCGGGAAATATGGACCCGGATCTCGGCCGTCGTGCCTTTCTCGGCCCAGGCAATGGCCCGGACGATGGGTGAAACCTTACCAGCTGCCACTGGCGCCTCCTCCCCCCGAGCGGCCACCGCCGCCCGAAAAACCGCCGCCGTCTCCGCCGCCGAAGCCACCGCCCCAGCCGCCAAAGCCTCCGCCGCCCCAGGTCCTGCGGCGACGCGCGGCGCCCCACGGCGTGGAGCGTCCCCAGCCCTGGCTGGTGTAATGGGCTTCGGCTGCCAGCAAGGTGCGCAGCACCACGGCCAGCAGCATGAGTCCCAGGATGAGCAGGAACGTTCCCGGAGATCCGCCGCGCGAATGGCGGGGTCGGGCGAAGCGCGCATCGGGCCGCCAGTTTTCCGGGGCGTTCTGCACGACCGGGCTGTCCAGGACGCGAAGCATCTCCCGCGCCGAGGCCAGCACGGCCTGATCGGTCTGGCCCTGCCTGAGGCCGGGGATGAGGATGTCTTCCAGGATGTCCTTGGACTTGGCATCCGTGAGGAGCGGCTCAAGCCCGTAACCCACCTCGATGCGGGCCTTGTGGTCCTTCCAGTACAAGGCCAGCAGCGCGCCGTTGTCCTTGCCCTTTTGGCCGATCTTCCAGTCGTGAAAAACCCGCGCGGTGAAATCGACGAGGTCTTCGTCATCCAGGCTGTCGAAGATGGCCACCACCAGCTGTTCGCCTGTGGCGCCTTCGTGGGCCCGGCTCAGGCTCGAAAGCGCGGCGCGTGCCTCGGGCGAGAGCGCCCCCGGCTGATCCAGGACGTACGAGTCCGGAGCGGGCGGCACGGGCTTGGGGGCCGCGTTCGCGCCCGGACCCAGGGTGGTGCCCAGGCCGAGAAGCGCGGCGACCAGGAGCCCCGTGCGTCGAAGCATCAGAACTCCACCTTCGGAGCGGTCTCGGCGCCCGCCTTGGCGGCGAAGTAGGGCCGCTCGTGGAAGCCTTTCATCCCGGCCACGATCGAGGCAGGGAAGCTCCGGATGGCCTGGTTGTAGTCGCGCGAGGATTCGTTGAAGCGCTGCCGCTCGATGGTGATGCGGTTCTCGGTGCCTTCCAGCTGGCTTTGCAGCTCCAGGAAGTTGCGGTTGGCCTTGAGGTCCGGGTAACGCTCGGCCACGACCATGAGCCGCGACAGGGCCTGCGTCAGCTGCCCCTGGGCCTGATCGAACTTCGCCATTTCGTCGGGCGAGTTGAACGAGACTTGTCCGACCCGCGAGCGGGCGCGGGTGACCTCTTCCAGCACCTCGGCCTCGTGCTTGGCGTAGCCCTTGACCGTGGCGACCAGGTTGGGCACCAGGTCGGCCCGCCGCTGGTACACGTTTTCGATCTGGGCCTTCTTCTCGTTGACCGCCTCGTCCAGGGCCACCAGCCGGTTCCCCGTGCTGACGAACCAGCTGACCCCCAGCAGCAGGATTCCAGCCAAAATTCCCAGGACGATGAGGAGAGTCTTTTTCATGCCCATCACTATAAGCCATTGACCGGCGGGCTCAAACCCCCGCATAAGGGGCCCACTTGAAGAGTTTTCGAGTCGCCTGCCCCTGGGGGAAACCGGTGTGAATCCGGTACTGTCCCGCAACGGTGAGCTGGCCTGACCAGGCCAGCCGAGTCCGATCGCCCAGCAGGTGTCATCCCGAGGAGGAATTCCATGTCGCACCGCTGGCTGTCGGTCTGTGTTCTTGTGTCCCTGGTCGTTTTCCGGGTTCTGCCCGCCTGGTCATCCGAGGAGCTGAAGCTTCCGGAGATCCGGATCGAGGAGCTGACTCCGGTCGAGACGCTGACCCGCGACGAGATCCTTCCCGACCTGAATGGCCCGACGAAGCTGCAGTCCAGCTCGGGTTCGGTCGAAAATTCGCTGTTCACGGGCATTCCGCTGCCGACCAACAACTATGGCCAGCCGGGCCAGCTGACCCAGTTCCGGGGTGCGGGCCGCTCCGTGACCGAGACCCAGGTGCAGGCGCTGGGCATCTCGCTCAATCCGGCCCAGGGCGGCGGCCTGGATCTCTCGACCCTGCCCCAGTACCTGTGGTCGGACTTCCGTTACCAGATGGGCCCCGCGCTGGGAGCCTTTGACCTCCGCGCCAGCTCCGGCACGCTGATCCTGAGGCCCTGGACCGATGTGATGCTGGACGAGCAGGGCACTTCCAGCCGCGCCACCTTCCTGGCTTCGGGCGCGGGCATCACGCAGACTTCGGTGGGCTTTGACCAGGGAGACCAGGCCATGGTGGCGGGCTGGTCCACGGGCAAGGCGCTGGGCCCGAGCGGTAGCATGAGCAGCCGCTGGTCGGTGGGCGGCATCCACGGCAAGTGGCACCTGCTGGCCAGCCAGATCAAGACCGATGTGCCGGGTCCCTTGAGCTACCAGACTCCCCAGCAGACGCAGGTTTCGACGCGGATCCTGCCCCTCATCCAGGCCGATCTGCCGCTGGGCGGACCCGAAGCCGGAGTCCTCAAGACCAGCCTTTTTTACGATGCCCAGAACCTCGATAACGACGACCCGGGCACCTACAACGTGACTCCGGGCCTGTCGCAGAGCCGCTCGCGCACCCGCCAGGCGGGGGGCGATCTGGCCTGGCTGAAGGGAGCCTGGAAGCTGGGCGTGGGGGCCCGGAACACCCGCTACACACTGGGGAGCATCGACCCTTACTCGGGCCAGACGAGCGTGGACCAGTCCGAGAACTCTTACCGGGTGTCGGCCTCGGCCGATTTCCAGGTCGGCGCCTGGACGCTGAACCCCATGGTCCAGGCCGAGGGGCTGACCCTGTACGGCACCCGGCCGGGCGCGTCCTTTGGCGCGCGTTACGCCATTACCCGGGGGGATGCGGCTTTTGCGCGGCTCACCTATTCGAACACCTTTCCGGGCCTCCTGGACCGTTATTACTGCGTGGCGTTCTCGTACCCCGGAAACGTGTGCAACCCGAACCTCCAGGTGGAGCGGGATTGGACACTGGTGACGGGTCTTGAAACCCAGGCCCAGGCCACCCAGGCCAGCTTGCAGCTCATGGGTCAGGTACGCGACAGCGCGGTGGTCCGTTCGACCGGGTACGCCGAGCCCTCCAACGTGGGGCGCGCCCTGGTGGGGACGGCAGTCTTGTCGGTCGAGCACCAGCCCCTGCCGCAGTGGAACCTGGTGGAAAAGGCCTCCTTGAGCCGCTCCCGGGTCATCGACACCGACCAGAGGTTTCCGTATATCCCCGAGTTCACGAACGTTTTCGGGGTGGAGTGGCGCCAGGGCTCGGATGACCCGGCTTACCGCGTGCGCGGCACCTACCGCCGCACGACGCCGGTTTCGGTCACCTCCAACGATGACCAGCTGCCGGGCTACGGCTATTTCGAGCTCTACGGCTCCTACCGGGTGCTGGGCGGGGCGGCCAAGGGCCCCCTGCGGATCGACCTGACCGCCCAGGTGGAAAACCTGGCTGATACCCCGATCACCTATTACAAGGACTACCCGCCGTCGCGGCGGAACGTGACCGGGGGCCTGGTCGCCCGGTTCTGAAAATCCCGATTGATTCAGGCAGTTCCATTCGGTAAGCACTGCTCATCACGCACATTCCGGGCACTGTGGTGCCGCCTGCGGGCGGTTTCCGGAATGGAGGGGATGGCCTGAACCGGAAAGAGGTTTTCCGGCTGAAGGGCATCCAACAAACCGCGGTTCGCAAGGCAGATAGAACGTTCGTTCCTGCTCCTGCTTTCCGCATTATTCCCAGAAAATCAGGAGTCAGTTTCATGCCCCAGATCACGATGCGCGAGCTTCTCGAGGCCGGTGTTCATTTCGGTCACCAGACCCACCGTTGGAACCCGAAGATGAAGCAGTATGTCTTCGGCGCCCGCAACGGCATCTACATCGTCGACCTCCAGAAGACCGTCGACCACACCCGCGCCGCCTGCGACTTCATCACCAAGGTCGCCGCTGAAGGCAAG
>CANFHS010000167.1 GCA_947446835.1 Bacteriovoracaceae bacterium | reverse complement strand
GGGCTTCGGGTCGTACCGCATCGAGGAGTCCGTGACGGACCATCGCGAAGCGCTCCGGCTGGCACTGGGCTCGGGCTGCAACCTCATCGACACGAGCACCAACTACACCGACGGAAGCTCGGAACGCCTGGTGGGGCAGGTCCTCCGCGAGCTGGAAGCCTCGGGGACGCT
The DNA here is from genome assembly GCA_947446835.1 of Bacteriovoracaceae bacterium. Lineage (GTDB taxonomy): Bacteria > Bdellovibrionota > UBA1018 > UBA1018 > UBA1018 > CANFHS01. Next base: position 5,037 of record CANFHS010000167.1, on the reverse strand, counting down.
GGCCCGCGACCAGGTCGTGGTGGTGACCAAGTCGGGCTATGTGCAGGGGCGGAACCTGGAACAGGCCGTGGCCCGCGAAAAGGCGGGGCGCCCCTATCCGGAGATGGTGAAGCTCCGTCCCGGACTCTGGCACTGCATTTCGCCCGAGTTCCTGGAAGACCAGATCACCGCGTCGCTGGAGCGGCTGGGGCTCGACCAGATCGACGTGCTTCTGCTCCACAATCCCGAATATTTCCTGAAGCGCCCGGGGTCCGACCATGCGGAGTACTACCGGCGCCTCCGCGTGGCGCTCGAGTACCTGGAAACCGAAGTGGCCCGCGGTCGTATCCAGGCCTACGGAATCTCGTCCAACACCTTGGTCGACCCCAAGGACTCGCCCGAATTCACATCCCTGGAGGCGGTGCTGGACTTCGCCCCTCCGGGCTTCCAGGTCATCCAGTTCCCCTTCAACCTGCTGGAACCCGGAGCCGTGTTCGAACCGAACAACACGGGCCGCACGCTGGTGGAGCTGGCCCACTCACGGAACCTGGGAACCTTGGCCAACCGCCCCTTGAACGCCTTTGGCCCGAAAGCCCTGGTGCGCCTGGCGGACTTTCCGCGCCACGACCTGGTGGACGCCGAGAATGAGCTCAAGGATGCCTTTGCCGCCGCGCTGGCCGTGGAAGGCGACTACGCCTGGGACGAATCCCTGGCCGCCCGGGAGGTGGCCTGGGCGCACGTCCTCAAGCACAACTTCGAGGCCCTTTCGGAGCTGACCGAGTGGCGCGACCTGGTCCGCTACCGGGTGACGCCAACGCTCGAGCACGCCCACGCGGCGCTTCGGGAGCTGGGCCCGGAGGCCCGATCCTGGGTCGAGCGCCACCGCGAGGCCTTCGGGCGGCTGAGCCTGGCCTTCGATGCGTGGCTCGAAGGCCAGGCCTCGGGCAAGTCGCGCCAGATGGGACGCGCCCTGGAGAAGGCGGCACCGGCCCTGCGACAGCCCCCGCAGAGCCTTTCCCGCAAGGTGGTCCGCATCTACCGGTCGATGCCGGGCCTCCACTGCGTCCTGGTCGGCATGCGGACCCCGGCCTACGTGCGGGACACGCTGGAAGACCTGACCGACCCAATTCCGGCCGAGCAAGCCGTGGATGCATTTGATACGATCGCAGAATTGGGCGAAGAAGACACTTCTCCCCGAACCAAGGAGCCCCGGACGTGAGCACCCATCGGACTTTCAAGTACTATGACCTGATCATGGCCGGCTTCTGCACGGTGCTGATCTGCTCCAACATGATCGGGGCCTCCAAGATTGTCCACATGTGGGGCATGACCTTCGGCGCGGGCATCCTCTTCTTCCCGATCAGCTACATCTTCGGCGACATCCTGACCGAGGTCTACGGTTACGCCCGCGACCGCAAGGTCGTCTGGGCCGGCTTCGGCGCCCTCCTGTTCGCCTCGATCATGGCCGCCACGATCGTAGGTCTGCCGCCCGCTGATGGCTGGCCGCACCAGGCCGCATTCGAGACCGCCTTCGGCCAGGCCCCGCGCATCGCGCTTTCGTCGCTGATCGCCTTCTGCTGCGGTTCCTTCACCAACTCCTACGTCCTGGCCAAGATGAAGCTCTGGACCCAGGGCCGGAAGCTCTGGACCCGGACCATCGGCTCGACCATCGCCGGCGAGTTCGTCGACTCCCTGATCTTCTACCCGATCGCCTTCTACGGCATCTGGAGCAATGAGCAGATCGTGCAGGTGATGATCTCGAACTACCTGCTGAAGACGGCCTGGGAAGTCATCATGACCCCGGTCACCTACCGGGTGGTCAACTTCCTGAAGCGTGCCGAAAACGAAGACCATTACGACCGCCACACCCACTTCACGCCGTTCTCGCTCGAAACCTGAGTCCGGAGGAACCCGATGAAAACCCCCGCGCAGCACCTGCCCCTTCTCGTGACCGGCGCGGCCGGCTTCATCGGCGCCCGCATGGTCGAAACGCTGAACCGCGCGGGAATCCCGGTCATCTCGGTGGACGAGCTGCGCTTCTTTGATGAGCGGGCGGAGCATCGGGGACTGGATTTCGGCACCCGCGTGGACCGCGACGCCCTGTTCGACTGGCTGGCGCAGCACCAACCCAGGCTGGGTGGCGTCATCCACCTGGGCGCCTCGTCCTCGACGGCGGAACGGAACTGGGACTTCCTGCAACGGGTGAACATCGGTTACTCGCAGGAGTTGTGGAAGTTCTGCGTCCGTCAGCAGCTGCCCTTCCTGTACGCTTCGAGCGCGGCCACCTATGGCGACGGCGCCGAGGGCTTCTTGGACGACGAGGGGACCATGGCTTCGCTGAAGGCGCTCAATCCCTACGGCGAATCCAAGCGCGTTTTCGACCTCTGGGCGCTGGAAGAGGAAAAGAAGGGCCATGCGCCCCCGGCCTGGGCCGGATTCAAGTTCTTCAATGTGTACGGCTTTGGTGAGCGCCACAAGACCGGCCAGTCGAGCCCGGTGCTGCCCTTCTTCGACCAGATCCGCGCCACGGGCAAGGTGCGGCTTTTCCGCAGCCACCGGCCGGAGATCCGGGACGGCGAGCAGAGCCGCGATTTCGTTTTCGTGGGCGACGTGATCGACGTGATCGAATACGCGCGGAAAGGCGGAATCCGGCGCGGCATCTACAATCTGGGAACGGGCCAGGCCCGGACCTTCCTGGATCTGGCACGTTCGGTGTTCCAGGCCCTCGGAAAACCCGAGCAGATCGAGTTCATCGACACGCCCGAGCAGTTCCGCACGGGCTACCAGTACTTCACGCAGGCCCGGATGGAAAAGCTCCAGGCCCAGGGCTATCACCGGCCCTTCACGCCGATCGAGAAGGGTGTCCCCCTTTACGTGGAGCGCCTGCTGCAGGACGCGGCCAGCCGCTAGCCCCAGATCTCGGTTTCGGCCTGGCGATCCAGGACTTCCTTGATGAAGAGCAGGAACATGGCGTGCGACCAGGCCAAGGGAATGACCCAGGACGGCTTGCCCGTCTCGCGGTGCACCTGCTCGGCCAGCATCCCCTGGGCTGTTGCCTTGCTGAGCGTCCAGTCGAGGCAGCGCCGCGCCGGACCCCAGTTCTTGAGCGAGAGCTCCACGATCCCCAACCAGAGCGTGGTGAGGATCCAGGGATTGCCTCCCCGGTAATGATCGCCCTCGTATCGCAGCACTCCCCCGACTCCCGGGTGCCAGAGACGGCCCCGGACCAGTTCGAGGATGCGTTCCGCGGCGGCGTCGCGCTTGTTGATGATGCCGAAAGGATGGATCAGCCCCAGGAGCGAAACGTCGGGCGTCTCGTCCATGGAACCTCCGCCGCGCATGTAGTCCCAGCTGTTGACCAGGAGCGAGCGCCGCACGGGCCCCTGCGACCCCACGAAGCGCTCGGAGATGAGCGTCGAGAGCGCCAGGCCCCACTCGCCGTAATGCCGCGCCTGCCGTTCGTGATTCAGTTCGCGGGCCAGCTCGGAGGCCGCGCGGAAGGCCGCGGCGACCGCGCCCAGGCTGTAGGCGTGGATGCCCATGCGCTCTTCCCAGAGATCGTGCGAGGGCTGTCCGAGCGGATGCTCCGGCCCATGGAACGACTCCAGGAACCCCAGGCCGCGCTCCAGGACCGGCCAGAGCTTTTCGAGCCAGAACAGGTCCTGCGTGCGCCGGTAATGCACGTAGGCCAGCCCGATGGCACTGGCGGGCTCGTCGATCTGGATGCGCCCCCACGACGGACCCGCGTGCCCGCTGGCCAGGTAGCGCTGCCACCAGGTGCCCGAGGGGTCCTGGGTCTCGGCGAGGAACCGGAAGTAGTGCTCCACCCGGTCGCGGTAACCCCAGGCTCCGAGCGCGGCCGCAAGGAATGCGCCGTCGCGGGGCCAGCTGTAACCGTAGCCACCGGACAAGCGCGAATGCGGATCGACCTCGGCGGCCGCCATCAGGGCACCGGAGGTGGAATCCTGGAGCGCGTGCAGCACGTCGAGTGACCGCTCGGCCAGAGCACGGATCCGCGGATGGTGGATGCGTTCCAGGGTGCCCGCGGCCGGGCCGTGCCGACGCGCCGACATGCCATCGATCATCTGGAGGAACCGGGTGGTCTCGATGTTCTCGATCTCGCGGCGTGCGCGGACCAGGCCGTCCTCGCTCTGCGCGCACAGGATCATGAATTCGCTGCGCCCCCGGTCATCAGGCCTCGTGGCCAGCGCGCCCCAGACCGCCGGACCTTGCACCACCTGGTCCCAGCCCTGGGGGCTGCGGGCTTCCAGGTTCAAGCCACCCAGGTCTCCCGCTCCCACCGGCGCGAAGATGCGATCCCCTTCCCAGAGGCGGTGCCGATCGGGATCGGACAGGTGCCCCACCCGGGTCCACGTGATGCCTCCGCGGACCAGCACGGCCACCCAGCGCCGACCGCGATGGTGCACCAGGCCCTTCAAGCTGGGGTGATACAGCGAGCAGTGGCCCGAAGTGGCATTGCTCATCCAGGGGATGCTCTGATGAAGCACCCCCGCCCGGGCCCCGAAGACCTGCCACGAGTCCAGGATGACGGGATCGGTGGGATGCAAGGCCACCGTGCGGGTCACGCGCAGTCCCGAGCTCCGATGCTGGTACTCGCACTCCAGGACCTGGCTTCCCTGCCTCAGGAATACCCGCGACTCGAACTCCTCGGGAACGACCGGGATGAGCCGGGGCCCGTCGTAGAGCAGGATGGCGCTGCGGAAGCTGCCCAGCCGGCTTCCCAGAGCATCGATGTGGGGCGCGAAGAGCTGCTCCAGTTCCCCCATCGAATCGAAGGTGCAGAGCATCGTCCCGTTGCCCATCTGGATCTCGGCGGGCGGCCGCGTTTCCCAGGACATGCGTCAGATCCCCTTCTCGCGGAACGCGCGGGCCGCGTCCTCGGGACGCACCTGCACGATCGGGATACCGGTGGCCAATTCGAAGCCCGCCGACTGCCCGATGCGCGGCTGGACCCTCACGAACCAGTGGAAGTCGGTCGGAACGACCGAAGGATTGGGCGCGCCGAAAAAGAAGAGCGACAGCGAGAGTTCACCCAGG
>CANFHS010000166.1 GCA_947446835.1 Bacteriovoracaceae bacterium | reverse complement strand
GCTCGCGGTGTTTTCGGCTGGCTCCGGGACCCCAGCTGGGTCAGGCAGGCCGCCACGTTCACTCTTTTTCCGGTCCTGCTGGCCGGGGTGGCGCGCGAGCTGGTTTTGGCGGGCTATCGGCGTTCGACCGCCGCGGTGGCTGTCGGAATCCTGCTGTGTTTCGTGCGCCTGGGTGGCCACGCGCTCGTGAATGTGACCGACTTTCCGTTTGCCGCCGCGCTGCTGGCGACCGCGCTCGTGCTGCCCCGGAAGTTGCGCGAGGTAGCTCTTGCCCAGGAGCGCGGGGATCCGCGTTCCGTGTTCCTGGACTCGCTTCTGGCTTCGGTCTGGGCCACGGTTCCGTTCCTGGTCAGGCCCCCCATGCTGCTCCCGGTGGCATTGCTGGGTCTCGGGTTCGTGTTTCTTGCCTGGCGGGGCAGGGGTCGGTCCTCCAGGCTGCTTTGGGGGCCGGTCGCGGCTTTGCCCGTGGTTTTCCTGGTCCTGACAGCGGCCCTTTGGCCTGTGGTGTGGAGCCAGGGGCTGGCGGCCTATCCGCGGGCCTTCCAGATCTTCCGGGATTTTCCGTGGCAAGGACCTGTGCGGGCTTTCGAGGAAACCTGGTCCTCGTTGGCGTTGCCCTGGTTTTATCCCTGGATCTGGCTTCCCGTGGGGATGAATCTGGCCGGATTTGCGGGCTTCCTGCTGGGGTTGCGCGGCTGGAGCCTTCGGGGTCGGGATCCCGGGCCCGGGCCATTCCGCCTCGCGCATTGGCTTCCCCTGTGGTTCGGATGTTCGGCCCTTCTGGTGCTGATCCTGCGCCCCGTGCTTTATGATGAGGACCGCCATGTGTTCTTCCTGGTCCTGCCACTCCTGGTGTGGAGTGCGTTGGGCTGGGAGCGATTCAGTGAACGGGCGCGCCGTGCGGCGGCGGCGGTGCTTCTGGTCTCCGCGGCCGTCTCTTACGGAGGCTGGGGGCGGTACTCGTACGTCTACAAGAGTCCCCTGATCGTGGATCGTTCAGCGGATCGTTTCATGGGAGATTACTGGGGCGTCTGTGTGCCCGCGCTGGTGCGCGAGCTGCCCCGGTGGGTTCCCGTGGGAGCCGAGGTCGTGGTCCTGGGCCCCACGGGCGCCGCGCGCCTGCAGGCGGAGCGCCTGTTTGCCGCCGAATCAGGCCGCTACCGCGTGCTGTCCCGGCCCACCGGCCAGGGGCCGTTCTGGGCCATCGCCACCAATCGCATGGGGCTGCTTGAATCCCTGAAGGCTGACGTCAGTGCCGGACGTTCGCGTCTGGTGCACACGATTCCCATGCCACCCGGGGACGCGGCCTGCGGCCTGTTCCAATACGGAGACGGGCTCAAGGCTCCAGCGGCTCAAAACGCGCAGTGAACTGCCGGAGCACGGGCGGATCGTTCAGCAGGCGCAGGCCGCGCAGCTGGTCCTTGCGGCCCACGATTTCTTCCATGCCTTCCAGCACGTAGTCGAAATGGCTTTGCGTGTAGCAGCGGCGCGGGAAGGCCAGGCGGACCAGCTCCATCGGGGCGGGCACGAAGGTCCCTTCCACCCATTTTCCACCGACGACCGAGCCGATCTCGCAGGTCCTGACCCCGTCGTGGAGGAACAGCTCGACCACCAGCGACTGGCCCGGGAACTGGTGGCTCGGGATCCAGGGCAGGAAACGCTTGGCATCGATGAACACGGCATGGCCCCCGGGGGGCTGCACCACGGGAACGCCGATCTTTTCGAGGCGCTCGGCCATGTAACGCGAGGTCGCCACCCGGTAGGCCAGGTAGTCCTCGTCCAGGCCTTCCAGCAGGCCCACGGCCATGGCTTCGATGTCGCGCGCGGCGAGGCCGCCGTACGTCGGGAAACCCTCGGTCAGGATCAGCGAGGCGCGCAGCTTTTCGACCCATTCGCCGGACTTCAGGACGATGAACCCCCCGATATTGACCAGGGCGTCCTTCTTGGCGCTCATCATGGCGCCATCGGCCAGGGAAAACAGTTCGCGGGCAATGTCCAGCACCGGCCGGTGCTGCTGGCCTTCCTCGCGCAGCTTGATGAACCAGCAGTTTTCTGCAAAGCGGCAGGCGTCGAGGATGAAGGGAATGCCGTATTTGCGGAAAATGGCCGATGCGCCGCGAAGGTTTTCGAGCGAAACCGGCTGCCCACCGCCCGAGTTGTTCGTGACGGTCATCATCCCGAGGGGGATGTGGTCCCGGTGCTGGGCGCAGAAAGCCTCGAGCTGGGCCAGGTCCACATTGCCCTTGAACGGATGCAGGGAGGTGGGGTCACGCCCTTCGGGGATGACCAGGTCCACGGCTTCGCCGCCCAGATGCACGATGTTGGCGCGCGTGGTGTCGAAGTGGTTGTTGGAGGGCACCTTCATGCCGGGCTGGATCACCACGCCGAAGAGCAGGCGTTCGGAGGCGCGGCCCTGGTGGGTAGGAATGACGTGCGAGTACCCGGTCAGGTCCTGCAGGACCTTCTCGAAGCGGAAGAAGCTGCGCGAGCCCGCGTAGCTTTCATCCGACTGCATCATGGCCGCCCACTGGTTGGAACTCATGGCGGTGGTTCCGGAGTCGGTCAGGAAGTCGAAGGTGACCGTCTCGGAAGGAACCTGGAACAGGTTGTAGCCCGACTGCCGGAGAGCTGCCTCACGCACGTCGCGGCTGTGCATGCGGAGCGGCTCCACCATCTTGATCTTGAAAGGCTCGATGATCGTGCGGCGGCCGGGGCGGGAGTTCATGGGTGGAAAAAGTCTACTTCGACGCACTGCGAAAGACAATCGCGTTGCTGGGCTGGGCGCGTTCAAGATACGCTGTTCGGCATGTCCGCCCCGGTGCCTACCCGCTGGTTTGCCAGGAAACTCGAGGAACGTTCGTTCCTGGGGCAGGTCCTGCGCAAGCTCCGGCGTTTCTGGCTGGGGACCTTCCGGCCGGCCTATGTGGAGCAGGCCGTGAAGGAGCGCCAGGGCGATTGCCACCGCTGCGGATTGTGCTGCGAGCTGGTCTACAAGTGCCCTTTCCTGGGTCGGGACAGCCAGAATCTGCCTTATTGCCGCATTTATGGGGACCTCAGGCCCGCCAACTGCCGCAATTATCCGTTTGACGCCATCGACTCCGAGGTCGATACCTGCGGTTACACCTTCAAAAAGTGATTCGCAGCTCATGACGATGGAACGCCTCCAGGGATTTCAGCAGCTCAACCGCGTCCTTCCGCATCCGGTGGTCGTGACCATCGGGAACTTCGACGGGGTCCATCTGGGCCATAGGCAGATCCTGGATCTGGTGGTTTCACGGGCCCGCGCCGCGGGGGGGATCGCGGTGGCCTACACGTTCCGGCCCCACCCGCAGGTGGCCCTCCGGCCCGGTGATCGCCTGGCATTGCTGTCGACCTACGACGAGAAGGCCGGACAGATCGCCGCCGCGGGCATCGACCTGCTGGTCGAAGAGCCGTTTTCCCGCGAATTTTCGACCACTTCGCCCCATGTGTTCTTCAACGAGGTGATCCTGCGCAGGTTTTCGGCCCAGGAAGTGGTCGTGGGCTACGACTTCGCCTTCGGCAAAGGTCGCGAGGGCAGCCTCGAGGTGCTCTCGGAGTACTGCCGGGAGGCCGGGGTGGCCATCACGGTGGTGCCGCCCCACAAGGTGGACGGCGAGGTGGTTTCGAGTTCCCGGATCCGCTTATTGCTGGGTTCGGGTCATCTGGAAGACGCCAACCGGCTTCTGGGACGCGAATTCTTCTACCGGGGAGTGGTGGTCCGGGGCGAGCAGCGGGGCCGGAAGCTGGGTTTCCCGACGGCCAACCTGCGGCTCGAGGACAAGCTGGTTCTGCCATTCGGGGTTTACGCCACCTGGGCGGTCCTGGATGATGGGCAGGTGTTTCCCGCCGTCACGAACATCGGGGTGCGTCCCACCTTCCAGCCCGCCGCCTCGGCCGAGGAGGCCGATGCCCCGAACCTCATCCCGGCCCTCGTGGAAACCCACGTGCTGGACCAGACCCTGGACCTTTACGGCAGGACCCTGGAAGTCCGCTTTGCCCATCGCCTGCGCGAGGAACGCAAATTTGCGGGCTTCGAGGCGCTCAAGAAGCAGATCGGCCTGGACGCGGCGGAAGCCCGCAAGGTGCTGCAAGGGTGAGTGAGCCGGGCTGGCGCGAGCGGCTTTCGGGAGCGTCGCGCCGGTCCATCTACGGGGCGCTGGCCGTCCCCTTGACCGGGCTTCTGGGACTGCTGTTCCTGGGGGGGCCTTCCCAGCCGGACCTGTCGTTCGGGGAACTGCAGCTTCTGGGCTCGTTCCTGGTGTTCCTGGCCTTCGTCGGCGGGGCCTGGGGCTGGGGTCGGCTGACCTCGGCGGCCCTGGGTTGCCTGGAGCTTGGGCTTTTTGCGGACGTCATCCTGGGATCCCTGTGGGCTGCGAGCGTGGCCTTTGCCTGTGCCCAGCTGGGCTGGGTGGGTTTCGGCCACGCCTATGCGTACCTGGGGCTGCTGGCCGTGGGGCCACTGGCGGTGCTGGGTTTGCCGGGAAGGGCCCGCGCCGCGGATTCGCGTGCGGGCCTCTGGGCCGGGGTCCTCGTGGTTTTCGTCCTGGTCACCTGGCTCATCAAGGCCAGCGTGCTTCACGGCACTTCCGACCCTTACCTGTATCATCTGATGGGCCCGCGCCTCTGGAGCGAGGCGGGTGGCGAGTACTTCACCCGCGGCGACAGCATGAGCTATTTTTGCTGGTGGTGGGAGTACCTCTACCTCTGGGGCAACCTGCTGATGGGGGGGCCGGGCGGCGGGGGCCTCGTCGAGGCCCAGCTCTTCGGCCAGTGGTGCCACGTCCTCGTGGGCGGGGGCGGAGTGGCCTTGGCGCTGGCCTGGGCCGTGCGCTCATGGAGCATCCCCTGGGGCTGGGCGACGGCCGCAGTCCTGGCGGTCTTTGCATCGGGCGGTGAACTCCGGAGCGTGGCTTGGCTGGCCAAGAACGACTGGGGAGTCCTGGCCTGGGCGCTGGCGGGTTCCGCCATCCTGCTCACTCCGCCCCGGAAGAAGCCCGCGGGCATCTGGGTGTTTGCTGGGCTCTCGTTGGGCTTTGCTTTGATGTGCAAGCCCAACTCGGGTTTCTGGATTGCCGGCACGGGACTTCTGCACCTGGCGCTTTTCGGCTGGGACCGCAAGCGGATCGGGATCGTGGCTGCCGCCTCGTTGATGGCCATGTTGCCCATGCTCGTGCGGAACAGTGTGTTCGGGCACCATCCCTTGTTTCCCTAT
>CANFHS010000165.1 GCA_947446835.1 Bacteriovoracaceae bacterium | reverse complement strand
GAATCGTCGGTGGTGGGGCTGCAGGTGGCCGGCGCCAACCTGAGCGAACACACCCGGGTGATCGGCGCCCAGGTCGGGCTCTACAACAAGGCGGGCGACGTCTACGGCTTCCAGGTCGGCCTGGTCAACTCGGCCCAGCAGCTGCACGGCATTCAGCTCGGGTTGTTGAATTACAACGTCCGGGGTCTGTTCTCAGTCGCGCCGTTCCTGAACATCGGATTTTGAACGCGCTCCACCCGCGTATCTGTCGCAAAGTCCGGGCCAGACGTCAAAAGGCGACGCCGGTGCGGACCCCCAGCGTGGGAAGGCCTGCCGAGTTGTAGGCCCCCTCGACCGTGATCTGGAAACCCGGGTTCACGGGCTTGAACTGCACCCCCATGAACGCGACAAACTGCGAGGCGCTGCCCGCCTGCGAAGCCGAGAAGGTGTGGCCCAGCACGGTCTGTGTGAATTCGATGCTGCCCGTGACGAGCTGGGCACCGGCGCCGATGTAGGTCTCCGCGAACATCAGGGGCTTGGAGGCCACAATCTGGGGCGACCAGGTCTGGGCCTTGGCAAAGCCCAGGGTGGTCGTGGCGTAGCAGATACGAATGGCCCAGACCAGGCCCTCCTCGGGCTGATCCAGCACCAGTTTCGCGTCGCCGCCCCAGATCTTGTAGCCCTGGTACTGGGCCCAGGAAACGCCAGCCCCGAGATGACTTCCGAACCTCTTGCGGACCTGCGCCCGCGGCACCGGGATCGAGTCGGGAAGGGTGGTCGTCACCCCGACGGTCTGGAGGGCGGTGAGGAACGACTCGGGGACCCGCACCAGGGTGGTCTCCAGGCTGAACTCCATGCCCATGCCGTCCAGGGGCAGCGAGGCCCCGTCATAGGGACGGTGGTCCCCGAGGGTGCCCACCGTCCTGAGCACGGGGTTGGCGAAGGTGGTGCTCAGGAGCTGCGCCAGATCCGGGAAGTTGGACGGGTCCAGGGGCAGCCCGGCCCAGACTGCGGTTGGGCTGCCCGCTGCCGCGCCGAGCGCGAGCCAGGCCAAGGCTGGAATCCGGAAGGAGAGGGTCACTTCTCCAGGCTAGCATGGCCCCGATGAAGGGTCACTTGACGGTCAGGACCCGCACCTGGCCGTGGCGGCGCTGGACATCGACCGAGGTGCCGTTGCTTCCCCGGCGGATCATCACGTCCATTTCCCAGTCCCTTCCGGTCAGTCCGTGGATGTCCATCCACTGGATGCGCTGGGTGAGCAGGGGCGAGTGGAACACCACGTGGGACTGGTCGGTGTCCATCGAAAGGCCCAGCATCGACTTGAGCATCAGGAAGATGGAGCCGGCGGCCCATGCCTGCGGCTTGCAGGCCACCTCGTAGGGAATCGGAGGCTCGTTGCCGCGTTTGCGGAAGCCGCAGAACAGCTCGGGGAGCCGGAAATCGTCGCTCGATTCGAGGACACCGATCATGGACTGGGCCAGGGTCTCCAGGCGGTGCAGCTGGTTGTAATTCCGGAACCCCTCCAGGGTGATGGAGTTGTCATGCGGCCACACCGAGCCGTTGTGGTAGCTGAGCGGATTGTAGGCCAGCTCCGTGTCGGCCAGGGTGCGGATGCCGTGGCCGCTGAACAGGGCGGGGCTCATGAGGTGCCCGCCCACGGATTCGGCCTGGGTCGGATCGAGGATGCCGGACCAGAGGCAATGGCCCATATTCGAGGATAGCACCTCGCAGGGCCTCAGGTCGCGATCCAGCGCCAGGTGGATGCTGCCGCGGGCGGCGTCCCAGTAATGCTCGATGAAGCGCGAGCGCAGCTGGAGTGCGTCCAGCCTGAGTCGCTGGGAAAGGTCGCTGTACCCGAGCAGTCGCGCCAGCGCCGACATGCCCACACGCGCGCGGAAGGCGTACCCCTGCACCTCGCAGAGCCGGATGGGCGCCACGGCCAGCGCGCCGTCCCGGTGCATGATCGAGTCGTGGGAGTCCTTCCAGCCCTGGTTGATGAGGCCGCGCGGAGAAAGCTGCGCGTATTGCAGGAAACCGTCCTGCGCCGGATCGCCCCAGCGCTCGATCCACTCCAGGGCCCGGAGCGCGGCCGGCCACCACTCGCGCAGCCGCTCCAGGTCCAGCGTCCAGGCCACGTATTCATGCAGGAGGATCAGGGCCAGCGGGGTGGCGTCGACCGATCCGTAGTAGGGAATGAAGGGAATTTCACGGGTGGCGGCCATTTCTCCGCGCCGGAGCTCGTGGAACACCTTGCCTGGTTGCTCGTCGGTGAAGTCGTCCCGCCGCGTGCCCAGGGTCTGGAACACGTAATCCAGCACTCCGCGCGCCAGGGTCGGGTGCCAGGGCAGCATCTGGTAGGCGGTCAGGATGCCGTCCCTGCCGAACGGGGCGCTGAACCACGGGATGCCGGCGTAGGGGTACAGCACGTGGTCGCCTTCCAGGGTCAGAAGCATGTGCAGGTCCATGCGCGCGTTCTCGATGCTGCGGTTCACGATGGCGTTGTCCGTCTCGATCCGGAAGCCCGCGTGCAGCTTGCGCTCGGCAGGCTGGGCGATCAGGTCCAGCGCCTGGGTGACCTCGAGCGCGGCAAACGGCTGTCCGCGCAGCCTCCCGCTGGTGGGCCGGTCGAAGCTGACCTGCGTCTTGAACAGGGCGTCGCCCTTGGCGGGAATCTCCACGCGCGAGAAGCTTCCCAGGACGCCGGGAGAAAGACGGATCTTCTCTGCCGGAAACAGCTGCTGCACGAAGGTCTTCCGGATGCGCGAATCCAGGCCCTCGGTCTGCAGCACGGTGACGCGGCCATCGCCCTCCGGGAATTCCTCGGGCGCCAGCTGGCGGCCGCGCTTGTGCCTGGGAAAACCGCGGACCTCGAAAAGGTCGTCGTGACGGGTGCCGATCCACTGCTCCAGCTGGATGGTGTGGGGGCGCTGGGCAAAGTTCCGGATGGCCAGGATCTCGAAGAGCTGGTCCTCGACCAGGGTCAGGATCCTGCGGATCAGGAACGTGTCGCGCGGGATGCGTTCCTCCGAACCGAGGGCCGGAAGGTCCCGGTTGGTCATCGAAAGCACGAGCGTGTTGCCGCCGAAGCGCAGCTCGTGGGCGAGGGGAATTCCGGCGCCCCCGTTCACCGTGGTTTCCCAGATCGAAAGGTAACGGGTGTCGTTGCAGTAGAAGCCCAACGCCGAGTTCGTGGCGTGGATGCGCGGGGCTTCGCCGCGCGAGTCGACCACGCCGAAGGAGCGGTCATCCTTGATGGAGAGCTTCGGGATCTCAGAAAGGAGGACGCTCGAAGGGATGTACGAGATCCCGTCGATGAGCAGCGAGGCCTCTTCGGGCCGACCCAGCGGCGAGTCCTTGGTAGACATCAATGTAGTCCTCCGTCATGCGCTGGAGCGAGAATCGCTCTTCCACCCAGGACCGGCAGGCCAGGCGGGAGATCCCGGGCAAGCCTTGGGCGGCGTGGCGGGCCAGCACCTGGACATCGGGGTCCACGAAGCCCGTCACCCCGTGCCGCAGCACCTCAGGCACCGAGCCGCAGGGGCGCGCCAGGACCGGAGTTCCGCAGGCCAGCGCTTCGACCATGACCAGGCCGAAGGGCTCGGGCCAGTCGATGGGGAACGCCAGGGCCAGGGCTTGCCCCAGGAAGTCGCTCTTTTCGTGTTCGCCGATTTCGCCGATGTATTCGATGTTGCGGCCGTCCAGGTGCGGCTTGACCCGGGCTTCGAAGTAATCCTGGCTGGGTTGTCCTTCGATCTTGGCCGCGATCTTGAGCGGGATTCCCGCCTCCAGGGCCAGCTGGATGGCCAGGTGGGTTCCCTTGTCGGGATCGACCCGACCCAGGAACGCCAGGTAGTTTCCGGGCTTCGCCTGGAAATGAAGACCCTCGAATGGAATTCCATGGGGGATGGTGCGCACCCAAGGCAATCCGGGCATCGGGGTCCGCTGCGACTGGCTGATGGAAACGAACCGGCTTCGCGGCCAGCCCAGGAAGGCCAATTCGATGTCGGGCAGGTCCAACCGGCCGTGCAGGGTGGAGAGCAGCGGCACGTCGGTCATCTGGCTGAGCGGAAGCATCCAGTAGTCGTGGTGATTGTGGAGGACGTCGAAGTCGTCCGCATGGCGGGCCACGACGGACAGCAATTTCTGGTGGTAGGCCGCGGTATCCGCGATGGGGCGGTCTCCCAGGCGCATGGCCTGGGGGATGACCGGGATGAGGTGCGCTGGAACATCCGAGTCGCCTGAAGCGAAGACCGTGACCTCGACACCGGCTTTTTTCAGGCCGATGCACAGGTTGTGGATGACCCGCTCCGTCCCGCCGTAGAAACGGGGTGGGACGCTCTCGAAAAGAGGCGAGATCAACGCGACGCGCATGGACCCTCCGGTCCATCGCACCGGTTGCAATCCGGGTGCCTCAGTCCAGCGTGGCGCTGCGTGCGTCGAGGATGGGGCGGAGGCGCTTCATCAGGAGCGCGAAGTCATCCAGGCTGAGGGCCTGATCCGCGTCGGACAGCGCCTGGCTGGAGTCGGGATGCACCTCGATGAGCAGGCCATCCGCGCCGACGGCGGCGGCGGCCAGAGCCATGGGGGTGACCAGCTCGCGCCGGCCGGTGCCATGGCTGGGGTCCACCCACACGGGCAGGCCTGTGCGCATCTTGGCCAGCGGAACGATGGCCAGATCCAGCACGTTGCGTGTGGAGGGATCGAAGCTGCGGATGCCGCGCTCGCAGAGGGTGACCGGGGCGTTGCCGCTTTTGCGGATGTATTCGGAAGCGTTCACCCACTCGTCCAGGGTGGCGGTGAACGCGCGCTTCAGGAGAACCGGCTTCTTGGCCCGGCCCAGCTCCTTCAGCAGCTCGTAGTTGTACATGCTGCGGGCGCCGACCTGGTACTGGTCCACCCACGGGTCGAGTGCTTCGAGATGCCTGGCATCCACCACCTCGGTGACGATGGGCAGGCCGATCTGGTTGCGGGCTTGCTGCAGGATCTCGATGCCCTTCAGGCCCACGCCCTGGAAGTCCTCGGGCCGGGTGCGCATCTTGAACAGCGCGCCCCGGAGTCCGGTGGCCCCGAGCTTTTTCAGCGCGGCGGCGGATTCCAGATAAGTCTGGGCGCTGTCGATCGAGCACGGACCGGCGATGACCTGGAAAGGCTTCGGAGGTGTTGTCATGGAGTTTCTCGTCCTTCCGTTTGCCATCAAATGCGGTTAGTTTAAAGGTGCTTGAACGCGAACACCCCCTTGAACGCCATTTTTCAGAACGGATTTCCTGGGAGGCCTGAGGAAGGTCGAGCCTACGGGGTCTTTGCCT
>CANFHS010000164.1 GCA_947446835.1 Bacteriovoracaceae bacterium | reverse complement strand
TCGGCCGAATAGAACTCGGTGGCCGCCACGATCTGGGTGACGATGGGGCGTGGCCATTTTCCCGAAGCATCCACCCGCTTCTTGACCGCCTCGGCCGCCAGGCGCTGGGTTTCGGAATGGAAAAAAATGGCTGAGCGGTACTGGCTCCCCAGGTCGTTGCCCTGGCGATCCACCGTGGTCGGGTCGTGCATCTTGAAGAACCAGTTCTCCAGGAGCGACTCGTAGCTGAGCCGGGACGGGTCAAAGTCCACCCGGATCGCCTCGGCGTGCCCGGTGTCCCCTTTCTTGACCTGCTCGTAGCGGGGATTGGCCAATGCGCCCCCCGTGTAACCCACCTCGGTTCGAAGGACTCCGGGAACGCTGCGCAGGATGTCTTGCATGCCCCAGAAGCATCCACCAGCCAGGGTCGCCGTCTCTTTGGTTTGGCTCATGCCCCTGCCTTAACCCTGAAACAAAGGTCCCAGCAAGGCTCTCCTCGCCCCAGGTACTTCTTCTCGAAGTGGGTCCTCGGGCCACCCGGCGGGGGACTCAGGGCGTCCAACCGTGTCTCCGAAAGCAGCTCAAGCCCCCAGTCCGCCCGGGCGGTGGACACCGCCTCGCGGGCGTAGGCTTCCAGATTGGTGGCCAGGCGGATTTCGGCCTGCGGCAAAAGGGCCGGCCTGAGGGGCTCCATGAGTTTGGCGCTGAACCAGCGCCGGTCGCGGTGCTTGGGCTTGGGGTAGGGGTTCGGATAAAGGATCCAGACCCTCGAAAACAGCGGACCCGGCTGCTGGGCAGCGAGCCATTCCAACGCGTCGGCATGAAACGGCCGCAGGTTCCCAAGCGCGATGCCGGCTTCCCGGTGGCGCGTGATGCGCCTCTCGAACTTGCCGAATTTTTCGGAAGTCCGCTCAAAGGCCAGGAGCATCCGGTCGGGGTTCTGACGCGCGTACCGGATGGGGTGCCAGCCCACGCCGCAGCCGATTTCCAGGTCAACGGCCGCAAAGCTTCGGGCCTGTTCCAGCAGGTGGATCACGCCCTCTTGAAGCAGGTCTGGGCCCCCCGAGTCAATGGCCCCCTGGCTTGCCCACGGGGCTGTGGTATTTTTGGGGGATGAAACTCGCCGCCCTGATCCTTCTTCCCCTGGCCCTCGCTCCTTCCCTGGTCCGGGCCGACACCGCAGCCGAGGCCAAGGTCTCTTCCACCGGCGAGATCTTCGAGATGGGATCGAACTTCGGGAAGCTCGTGGCCCGCTACGAGATGCGGAAGCGCCAGGAGGCCGACGGAGGGCTCACCACGATCCACCGCTACACCGACCCGGCCAGCGGCAAATTGCTGGTGCAGGAAGAGATGCGGACCAGCGGCACGGGAAAACCGGTGGAGTACCGGCAGGACCAGCTTCAGCAGGGCGCCAAGGGCACCCTCCAGGTCGCCGACGGCAAGCTGGACTTCCAATGGGAAGAGGGGCCGAAAAAGAAGCACGAGACCGAGACGCTGGACGAGGCGACCATCGCCCCGCCCATGCTTCCTGACCAGATCCGCAGCCGTTGGGCCGAGCTCATGGACGGCAAGAGCGTCAAGGTGCGCCTGGCGGTCCTGGACCGGGCCGAGACGGTGGGGTTCAAGATCGAGAAGAACGAGGAATCGGACTTCCAGGGCAAGCCTGCCGTGGTTTTCAAGTTCAAGCCCACGAGCATCGTCATCCAGGCGCTGGTGGATCCGATCTTCCTGACCTTCGAACGCAGCTCCAAGGTCCTGCTGCGGGTGCTGGGCCGCATGCCCATCAAGCGCGTGGATGGCGAGCGCCTCAAGGATTTTGACGGCGACACCGTCTACAGGGCCGTCGCAACTCCCTGAGGGGGCGCCTCATCCCTTGAAATGCGGAAGGCCCGGTCTCCATCCAGGAGGCCGGGCCTTCTTCACATCATCCGCCCTGAGAGGAGGGCGTGCAGGGACACTTCTCAGAAGGCCTCGTCAAAGACGAT
The DNA here is from genome assembly GCA_947446835.1 of Bacteriovoracaceae bacterium. Lineage (GTDB taxonomy): Bacteria > Bdellovibrionota > UBA1018 > UBA1018 > UBA1018 > CANFHS01. The sequence goes on along the minus strand of CANFHS010000164.1, from coordinate 3,327 downwards.
GGCCTCCTTCTTGGTCGACAGGCCCTTCTGGTACTCGGTGACCCGCTTCTCGAAGAAGTTGGTCAGCGGCTGCACGTCCTGCAGCACCATGAAGGGGAACGGATTCTTGGAGGAGTAGCGCTTCTGGAAGCCCATCTGCACCAGACGCTGGTCGGCGCAGTACTCGAGGTACTGGCGCATCAGCACCGGGGAGATGCCGGCCACACCCATGGCCAAAGCGTCCTCGCAGAAATTCATCTCGACCTCGATGGCCTCTTCCATCATGCGACGGACCTCGGCCTCGAGCATCTCGGTGAAGAACTGCGGGTATTCCTGGCGGATGACGCTGATGACCTGCATGGCGCCTTCGATGTGCATCGACTCGTCACGGAAGATCCAGTTCGTGGCCGCCGCAAGACCCGGCAGAAGCCCCTTGTTGCGCAGGAAGTACACGTAGGCGAACGAGCCGAAGAAGAACAGGCCTTCCACGCAGGCCGCAAAGCAGATCATGTTCTTCAGGAACTGCAGCTTCTTCTCGTCGGCATCCAGCTTGTCCAGCTGGTCGATCGAGTCCATGTACTTGAAGCAGAAGTCAGCCTTCTTCTTCACGCTCGGGATGGTCTTGTAGGCGTCGAACGCCTCTTTGCGCTCGTCCATGTCCGGAATGTAATTGTCCACGAGAAGCAGGTAGGTCTCGACGTGCAACATCTCGTCGTACAGCTGCTTGCCCAGGAACATGCGGTATTCCGGCGAATTGACGTGCTTGTAGAAGTTCAGCACCAGGTTGTGCGCCACCAGGTTGTCGGCGGTGGCGAAGAACGCCACCAGCCGCTTGATCATGTGGGCTTCCTTTTCCGGGATGCGGTCCCGCAGGTGCTCGAAGTCCACCGAGAAGTCCAGCTCGTCGGTGGTCCAGATGTTCTTCTGGCTGTCGCGGTACAGCTTGAAGAACTGCGGGTACTTCATCGGACGCAGGGTCAGGTCAAGTTCGGTACTCAGGATCATGGTCTTCTCCTCGCCTTACTGGCAAGCCTCACACGCTTCAGGATTCTCGAGCGAGCACACCACGGCTTCCTCTGCCGTGTATTCCTTCTTTGCCACGACCTCGGCCGCGGTCGCACCGGAGGCCGAAGCCCCCGAAGCGCCAGCAGCGCCGCCACCCAGCACCGGGGTACCGGGGCCGGCCGACGAGGCGCCAGCCGGAGCGCTCGATCCGGACACCGTGGTCTTCTTCACGGTCGTCTTGGCGCGCGAGCGCAGGTAGTAGGTGGTCTTCACGCCACGCTTCCAGGCATACATGTACATGGACGAGAGCTTCCCGATGGTCGGCTCTTCCAGGAACAGGTTGAGCGACTGGGACTGGCAGATGAAGGCGCCACGGTCAGCCGCCATCTCGATGAGGTGCTTCTGCGGAAGCTCCCAGGCGGTCTTGTAGAGCGCCCGGAGGTTGGTCGGGATCTCCTCGATGGCCTGGATGGAGCCTTCGCCCGCGATGATCTTGTCGCGGATCTGGCCGTTCCAGAGGCCTTCGGACTTCAGGTCATCGATCAGGTAGCGGTTGACCTGCAGGAATTCGCCCGACAGGGTCTCACGCTTGAAGAAGTTCGAAACCTGGGGCTCGATCGATTCATACGAACCCACGATCGAGGCGATCGTGGCCGTCGGAGCGATGGCCACGAGCAGGCTGTTGCGGACACCCTGGCGGGCAATGTCCTCGGCCAGCTGATCCCAGTCGAAGCTCGTTTCCACTTCGATGCCGGAAACCTGCCGGGCCAGGTGCACCTGCAGCTGCTTCTGCACGTAACGCGAGTCCTGGAAAGCGGGGAACGAACCTTCCGCCTTGGCCAGCTCCATCGAGGTGCGCAGGGCCTGGTACTGCATGGTTTCCATGATCCGGGTGGAGGTCTTCTTGGCGACGTCCGACTCGTAGGGCAGGCGCATCTTGAAGAAGGCGTCCTGCAGACCCATCAGGCCGAGGCCAACGGGGCGCCATTTCTTGTTCGAGGCCCGGGCTTCGTCGGTCGGGTAGTAGTTGATGTCCACCACGCGATCCAGGAACTTGACGGCCGTCTTCACGACCTCCTGGAGCTTGGCGTAGTCGAAGCTGCGGTCTTCCTTCACGAAGGCCGCGAGGTTGACCGAGCCCAGGTTGCACACGGCGGTTTCCTTGGCCGAGGTCACTTCGAGGATCTCGGTGCAGAGGTTCGAGCTGTGCACGACGTTGCCGGCCTTGAGGGTCTGGGCGGCGCGCAGGTTGGAGGGGTCCTTGAAGCACATCCAGCCGTTTCCGGTCTCGGCCAGGGTCTGCATCATGCGGGCATAGAGCTGGCGTGCGGAGACCGACTTCTTGGCCAGGCCGGCCTTCTCGGCTTCCTCGTAGCGGCGCTCGAACTCCTCGCCGAAGCAGTCCAGCAGCTGGGGGGCTTCGCTGGGCGAGAACAGGCTCCACTGGCCGTCCGATTCGACCCGCTTCATGAACAGGTCGGGAATCCAGTGCGCCAGGTTCAGGTTGTGCGTGCGGCGCTCCTCGGCACCGGTGTTGTTGCGCAGCTCCAGGAACGACTCGATGTCGGCGTGCCACGGCTCCAGGTAGACGGCCGCCGCGCCCTTGCGCTTGCCGCCCTGGTTGACCGCGTGGACCGAGCTGTCGAAGACCTTCAGGAACGGGATGATGCCGTTGGAAAGGCCGTTGGTGCCCTTGATCAGGGCGCCCGACGAACGGACCGGAGTCCAGTCGATGCCGATGCCGCCCGAGAACTTCGAAAGGCGCGCGCAGTCGGAGTAGGACTTGTAGATGCCTTCGAGCGAGTCATCCGGCACGGTCAGCAGGTAGCACGAGCTCATCTGCGGATGGCGGGTTCCCGAGTTGAAGAGCGTCGGGGTGGCCGGCATGTAGTAGAACTGGCTGATGATCTCGTAGAACTCGATGGCTTCGGCCAGGTTCTTGGACAGGCCCAGCGCCACGCGCATGAACATCCACTGCGGGCGCTCGATGACCTGGCGGGTCTTGGGGTGGCGAAGCAGGTAGCGGTCCGCCACCGTCTTGATGCCGAAGTACTCGAACAGGTCGTCGCGCTCATGGCGGATGGCGAACTCAAGCGCATTGACGTCCTGGAACGCCAGCCCGGTGACGTGATCGGCCAGCAGACCCAGCTCCAGCGCCTGGCTCAGGTAATCGCGGAATGCGGTGTCCCGGCCCACTTCCTTGCGGATGGACTCGGACAGCATCCGGGCGGCCACCTTGGAGTAACGCGGCTCGTCAGACATCAGCATGACGGCGTTGGAGATCGAAAGCTCATCCAACTCGGTCGTGGTGGATCCATCATGGAGGCCGTTGATGGTCCGCTT
>CANFHS010000163.1 GCA_947446835.1 Bacteriovoracaceae bacterium | reverse complement strand
CGGCGTGTGGATGACCGAAAGGCGAAGGTCCCCCACCTCCAGCTGTTCCTCGTCGCGCAGGACCTGATCCACCGGCAGCGGGTCCTGGAAGTCGTAACCGAACATCAGGCCCTGCAGCTTGAGCTGCCCGTAGATCTCCAGGTCGTCGCCATGCAGCGCGATCCGCGGGGAGGTTTCGCCCGAGCCGAGGGTTTCCTTCAGCTGGCGGGTGGCGCCGATGTGGTCGAAGTGCGCATGCGTGTGCAGCAGGTACTTGACCCGCAGGGGCAGTCCGCCGGGCGTCCGGAGCGACTGCACTTCCTTCAGGATGCGCTCGGCCTCGTCACCCGGGTCCACCAGCAGGGCTTCGCCCGTGCGGGGGCACGCCAGCAGCCGGCAATTGCATTCCAGGGGCCCGACACTCAGACGACGGTCGATCAGCTTCAGTGCGCTCATGGTGCTTCCAGAGGTATCAGAGAATGAGCATGGCGTCGCCATAACTGAAGAAGCGGTAACCCTCCCGGACGGCAACCGAGTAGGCCTCCAGGGTCAGCTCCCGTCCCGCCAGGGTGGAAACCAGCATCAGGAGCGTGGACTTGGGCAGATGGAAGTTCGTGATGAGGCGATCCACCACCCGGGGAGTCTGCCCGCCCGGATGCAGGAAAACCCGGGTCCGCCCCGGGCCTGGACGGAGCTTCCCCGTGCCGGCGTCCCAGGCGCTTTCCAGTGCGCGCACCGAGGTGGTGCCGACGGCGACCACTCGCCCCCCTGCGGCTCGGTGACGATCCAGGCGTTCCGCGGTGGCGGTCGGGATCTCGAAGCGCTCCTCGTGCATCACATGGCTGCGGATATCGGCAGTCTTGACCGGACGGAAGGTCCCGATTCCCACGTGCAGGGTGACCTCCTCCCAGAACGTCCCGCGCGCGCGCAGGGCGTCCATCACCCGTGCCGTGAAGTGCAGGCCGGCGGTGGGGGCCGCAGCCGATCCGGCCTGTTTGGCGTAAAGCGTCTGGTAACGGTCCAGGTCCGAAGCATCGGCATGGCGGCCGATGTAATGCGGCAGCGGGATCTCCCCCGCCCCGCTCGAAACCGGATCGCGGTCAAACCGCGCCCACACGGTGCCGCTGGGCGACGCCTCGGCGCCGCGCACCAGTTCGCCCTCCAACCCGCGGCCGTCCGGAGTGGGGATGCGGAAGCGCAGTCCCGGCTTGTACTTGGCCGAAGCGTGGAACGCCCCCTCCCACACACCGGGCTCGACCTCTTCGAGCAGCAGGAACTCGACCTTGCCCCCGGTCTTTCCGTCCGGCAGCACGCGCAGGCCCTGGAGGCGGGCGGGAATGACCCGCGTGTTGTTGGCCACGAGGCCATCCTGGGCATCCAGGTACTCGGGCAGGTCCAGGAATCGCCGGTGCTCGATCTTTCCGCTGCTCCGATGGAGCACCATCAGGCGGGAGTGATCCCGGGGCTCAGCGGGCTGCTGGGCAATCCGGTCGGCGGGCAGGACATAATCGTAATCGTCGAGAACGTAAGACATCCGTGGGAACTCCGGGACGCGGTGTTCAAGTTCGCCTGGGGTCTCTACCCCGGAACCGCAGCAGCGGTCCAGCGACTTACCAGACCTTCTTGAGCTGGGCGTCCGGGTAGTAATGCTTCAGGATGGCCACGTAGTCGCGGCCCTGGTCGCCCAGCACCTTGGCGCCCCATTGGCACAGCCCCACGCCATGACCGAAGCCGCGGCCGCTGACCCGCAGGCCGTCCAGGCCCAGGGCCAAGGGCCCGACGCGCAACCGGGCACTCCGGATCCGGGTGGGACCGACCCAGTTCCGGAGCTGGACGGCGGTGACCGCGAGCTGGAACTTGCGGAAACCGCTCGACCAGTCGGTCGCCAGCTCCAGCGCTCGGCCGTCGCTGTCGGTCCTGAGCACCTTGGCTCCCAGCAGCCGGGCGCCAGGGACCAGCAGCGAGCGCCAGTCGGAGGGCCAGTCGGCGCGGCCCGGGCCCTTCAGGAAGGCCTCCTGGAGCTCGCGCGGGGTGAGATCCACCGACCACTCGAAGCGGGGCGAAACGGCGCAATAGGGGCAGTCCACCTTGCGGCGAAATCCGGGAAACTTCTTGCCCCAGACTTTCTCGGGAAGCTCGGTCCGGCCCCCGCAGGTGGAATGGTAGAATGCCTTCAGGGGCAGGACCTTGCCCCCCTCGCGCACCGACAGGATCTGGCCCCGGGTGCGCTCCACGCTGCGCGAGGCGCGCCAGTCTTCCTTGATCGACCCGTCGTAGACCTGGTCGCGCGTGGTCGAGTCCACGTCGTAGTGGGCGTCGCCCCGGTGCTGGGCTTCGCGCATCTGGTAAAAGGCATAGGTGCGGGCCGCCACGACCTGCGCTGCCACGGCCTGCTCGTTCCAGCCCGACGAAAACTCGGCGTTCACCAAGCCATCCAGGTACCTTTCCAGATCCACCTGGTTGACCACATCGCAGCGACCGCCCCCCACCGGCACCACCGTCAGGCTCTCGCGGTAGGGGCGACCCTGGAACTGGAGGAAACCTGCGGGCGTTTCGACGGTCAGCGCCCCCTGCACCAGGACCTCGCGCCTCGGCCCTTGCAGCGAGCGGGCCCGGACCTTCTGGCCCGCGCAGCCCACTTCCCATTCGGTGGAGCGGTCAAACCGCGTCCCGAGCTTCGAGAACTTCAGGTCAAACCCGCGCAGGCGGAACCGGCTGAGCTGCTCGGCGATGCGGACCCGGATCCGGACCGGCGCCCTCTTTTCGATGGGCGACGGCGGAATCAACGAAGCAGAAGCGCCAGGCGCTCCCGCGCAGACCAGCGCAAAGAGGAGTGGGACAGTCATTGTCCCGCACGACCGCATCATGCTGCCTTCAATTGTAACGGGGTCGCCCCGTTAATCAAGGCGCCTGAGCGGTCGAATTCCCCAGGTCCATGGCAAAGGCCAAGGCAATGCGGGCGAACATGGCCGAATGGCGGAAGCTGCTGCTGCTGTCGATCAGGTCCTTGGCGGTGTGAAGCTTGTGATTCATGTCCCCGAAGGTCGCCTCGAAAGGCATCAGGGCCGGGTATCCTTGACGGTGCCAGGAGGCATGATCACTGCAACCGTAACCACACTGGTCATCGACGATCTTGGCGCCGATGTACGCGGCATTCAGGCCCGCAAAATACTGCCTGAGCCAGGGGCTGGTGAAATCGGTCATCGAGCCCAGCGTTCCCTCGCCGGAGCCAGGAAAGAGCGTCATGTCGAGCTGCAAGACCGCGACGACCCGCTGGCTCGCGCCCTTGTAGGACTTGGCAATCTCGGCCGAACCCAGCAGGCCCGATTCCTCGCCGGCGTACCAGAAGAATTCGACGGTCCGCTCGGGCTGGGGCTGCTGCACCAGGATCCGGAGCGCCTCGTACAGATTCGAGGAACCTGAAGCATTGTCGTCAGCCCCCGGGGCCAGCGGGCTGGAGCCCCAGAAGTCCTGGTTGATCGAATCCAGGTGGGCCCCCAGGACCACGATCTCCTTGGGGCGCGACTTTCCCGCAATCCTGACCCTGAGGGATTTCTGCGGGGTCGACTGGTGCGCGATCGTTTCCACGCTCACCGCAAACGGCGTGCTCCGCACCAGCTCCTTCAGCTTGGCCTGGAGAGCCTCCACCGGAGCATTGGGCTGGGACCCCTGATTGAAGCGGTCCGCGAACGACGAGAACCAGCCCACCCACGCGCGCAGGTTTTCTTCGCTCACCTGCTTCAGCGCCGCCTCGATCTCGGGCTTGCGTTCCAGCGTCCCGGCCCTGCCTGGGGAGCGTCGCAAAGCCTCCGCCTCGGCTTCGGTCCTGCGGCGAGCCGCGCGCAGATCCAGGAGCGCCTGCCTGCCGTCCTCACCCTTCAGCCACGGCTGGGCCGGCAGCGCCTCGAAGCCCCCGCAGCGGCCTTCCTCGTGCGCCAGCTCCTGCAGCCGGCGCTGCTGCTCCGGACGAAGCTCGGTCAGCGCCACCCCGGTTTCCGGGTCGAAATCGCGGAGCGGGATTCCCGCTTTTTTCAGGAGCGTGGCATCCGCCAGCACCGGAACCGAAGCCACGGCGGAAGCCGGAAGGCAAACCAGGACTGCAACCAGACCAACCAGGGATGAGCTGCGCATTCATTCCAGCGTCAGCCCATCCCTGGAAATTGTCATCCGTTCTTTTTTTCGAGCGCTCCCAGGAACGGACGCAGCAGATCCATCGGCAGAGGCACGATGGTGTGCGTGGACTTCTCGGAGGCGATCTCGGCAATGGTCTGCAGGTAACGCAGCTGCAAGGTCATGGGCCGCACTTCCATGATCTGGGCGGCTTCAGACAGCTTCTGCGAAGCCTGAAGCTCGCCTTCGGCCGCGATGATCTTGGCGCGGCGTTCGCGCTCGGCTTCGGCCTGACGGGCCATGGCGCGCTGCATTTCGACCGGAAGGTCGATCTGCTTGACCTCCACGTTCGAGACCTTCACGCCCCACGGCTCGGTCTGGGCATCCAGGATGGTCTGCAGCTTGTGGTTGATCTCCTCGCGCTGGGCCAGCAGCTCGTCCAGCTCGACCTGCCCCAGGATGGAGCGCAACGTGGTCTGCGCCAGCTTCGAGGTGGCCAGCAGGTAGTTCTCCACCTCGATGACCGCACGGTTGGGCTCCAGCACGCGGAAGTACACCACCGCGTTCACCTTGATGGTGACGTTGTCGCGGGTGATGACGTCCTGCGGAGGCACGTCCATCGTCACGGTCCTCAGGTCCACGCGGATCATCTTGTCGACCACGGGGATCAGGATGATCAGCCCGGGCCCCTTGGCACCGATGATGCGGCCCAGACGGAAGATGACCCCGCGCTCGTACTCGTTGAGCACCTTGACGCTCATCGAGAGAAAGGTCGCCCCCAGGAACAGGATCAGTAAAAAACTACCCGAGATGAATTCGAACATTCAGACTCCTTTTTTGGACACTTCAACTTCAGGACGCAGCTCGACCGTCATGCCTTGCACCTGGACGATCGAGGCCGCCTGTCCGGGCTTCAAGGCTTCGGCCGACACGAAATTCCAGGTTTCGCCCCGGACCAGGGCCTTGCCGCTCCGCCCGTCCAAGGCCACGCTTTCGACCACGGCCCGGTAGCCGCTCAAGCCCGACATCGAACGCCCCCCGATCCGCTCCGCGGCCAGGTCGGCAAGCTGCAGGGACCGGCGCGCGAACCAGGCCACCGCGAAAATCGATCCGCCCAGAACGAGCGCGATGGGCAGCCAAACCTGGACCCCGATGGCCAGCGCCGGCTGCGATGGATCCACCACCCAGAGCAGGCCCAGCACGAACGCGATCAAGCCGCCCAGCGCGACCGCGCCATG
>CANFHS010000162.1 GCA_947446835.1 Bacteriovoracaceae bacterium | reverse complement strand
GTGGCCCTTCGCCAGATGCTCGACCTTTACGTCTGCCTGCGCCCCGTGCGCTGGTTCAAGGGCGTGCCTTCCCCGGTCAAGGCCCCGCAGAAGGTCGACATGGCGATTTTCCGCGAGAACACCGAGGACATCTACGCGGGCATCGAGTTCGATGCCGGCACCGATGCCGCCCGGAAGGTGATCGCTTTCCTGAAGGAAAACTTTCCGAAGGACTATTCCAAGATCCGCTTCCCCGAGACGGCCTCCATCGGCGTGAAGCCGGTCTCGCGCGAAGGGACCGAACGTCTGGTCCGGTCGGCCATCGAGTACGCCATTGCCAACCAGCGCAAGTCGGTGACGATTGTCCACAAGGGCAACATCATGAAGTTCACCGAAGGCGGCTTCCGCAAGTGGGCCTACGAAGTGGCCGAGCGCGAGTACGGTTCCAAGGTCTACACCTGGGAGCAGTGGGAGCGCACCAAGAAGGACAAGGGCGAAGAAGCGGCCAACGCCGAGCAGAAGGCGGCCGGAGCCGCGGGCAAGATCATCATCAAGGATGCCATTGCCGACATCACGCTCCAGCAGGTGCTGACCCGTCCGGAGGAGTTCGACGTGATCGCCACGCTGAACCTCAACGGCGACTACCTGTCGGACGCTCTGGCGGCCCAGGTGGGTGGCATCGGGATCGCTCCCGGTGGCAACGTCAACAACCTCACCGGTCACGCGGTTTTCGAAGCCACGCACGGTACCGCTCCCAAGTACGCGGACCAGGACAAGGTCAATCCGGGCTCGGTCATCCTCTCGGGCGAGATGATGTTCCGGTTCATGGGCTGGACCGAAGCCGCCGACCTCATCATCAAGGGCATGGATGGCGCCATCGGCGCCAAGAAGGTCACTTATGACTTTGCCCGCCTGATGAAGCAGGAAGGCCAGTCGGGCGTCGAGGAAATCAAGTGCTCGGAATTCGGGCAGCAGATCATTGCTCACATGTGAGCGGATAAAATCCAAGGAGACAGACATCATGGCAAAACCCCCCGTCCGGGTCGCAGTGACCGGCGCCGCCGGCCAGATCGGCTACAGCCTTCTTTTCCGCATCGCCAGTGGCGAAATGCTCGGCAAGGACCAGCCGGTCATCCTCCAGCTGCTGGAGCTGCCGCAGGCCCAGAAGGCCCTCAAGGGCGTCATGATGGAGCTCGATGACTGCGCGTTCCCGCTGCTGGCCGGAATGGTCGGCACCGATGATCCGAACGTCGCATTCAAGGATGCGCAGGCGGTGCTGCTCGTGGGCGCCCGCCCGCGCGGCCCGGGAATGGAGCGCAAGGACCTGCTGACCGAGAACGGCAAGATCTTCACCGTCCAGGGCGAGGCCATCGGCAAGAACGCCGATCCGGACGTGAAGGTCCTGGTGGTGGGGAACCCCTGCAACACCAACTGCTACATCGCGATGAAGACCGCCGAGAAGTTCGGCCGGGTCAAGGCCCGCAACTTCACCGCCATGCTGCGCCTGGACCACAACCGGGCCCTGTCCCAGCTCAGCGCCAAGACGGGCAAGCCCGTGGCCGGCTTCCGCGGCATGACCGTGTGGGGCAACCACAGCCCCACCATGTACCCCGACTTCCGCTTCGCGAAGGTCGATGGCCAGCCGGTGAAGGCGATGGTCGACGACGCCTGGAACAAGGAAGTCTTCATTCCCACCGTCGGCAAGCGCGGTGCCGCGATCATCGAAGCCCGCGGTGTTTCGTCCGCGGCCAGCGCGGCCAATGCGGCCATCGATCACATGCGCGACTGGTGGCTGGGATCGAAGGGAGAGTGGGTCACCCTGGGCGTGCCTTCGGATGGCTCCTACGGCATCCCCGAAGGCGTGATCTACGGGTTCCCCTGCACGACCGAAGGCGGCGATTACAGGATCGTCCAGGGTCTGGAGATCGATGCGTTCTCGCGCGAAAAAATGAACAACACCTTGAAGGAGCTCGAAGAGGAGCGCGCCGCGATCGCGGCGATGCTGGGCTAAGGCTCTTCGGTTGAGGAAAAGATGAACATCCACGAGTATCAGGCAAAAAGCATTCTCAAGCAGTTCGGCGTCCGGGTTCCCGAGGGCGTCCTGGTCGAAGAAGGTCCGGATCTTGCGGCTCGCGCCGAAAAGGCGGCCAAGGATCTGCACGCGACCCGCAACAACGCGGTCTGGGTGGTCAAGGCCCAGATCCACGCTGGCGGCCGCGGCAAGGCCGGGGGCGTGAAGGTTTGCAAGGACGTGGCCTCGGCTGTCGCGGCTTCGCAGGAAATCATCGGCAAGACGCTGGTGACTCCCCAGACCGGAGCCCAGGGCAAGAAGGTCCACAAGGTGTGGATCGAGGAAGGTTCGGCCATTGCCCGCGAGCTCTATCTGGGCGTGGTCCTGGATCGCTCGACTTCGCAGGTCATCATGATGGCTTCGACCGAAGGCGGCATGGAGATCGAGGAAGTGGCCCACAGCCATCCCGAGAAGATTGTCCGCGTGTCGATCGATCCGACCACCGGCTACCAGGCTTTCCATGGTCGCAAGCTGGCCAAGGCCCTGGGCCTGACGGCCGAGCAGACCAAGGAAGCGGTCGCCTTCTTTGGTGGCATCTTCCGCTGCTTCATGGAGAAGGACTGCGCCCAGGTCGAGATCAATCCGTTGATCGTGACCCAGGCCGGCAACCTGGCCGCGCTCGACGCCAAGCTGAACTTCGATGACAACGCCCTGTACCGCCATCCTGAGATCGTCGCCATGCGCGACCTGCTGGAAGAGAACGCGCAGGATGTGGAAGCCTCGAAGTACGAGCTGGCCTACATCGCGCTGGACGGCAACATCGGTTGCCTGGTGAACGGCGCGGGCCTGGCCATGGCCACCATGGACATCATCAAGCTCCATGGCGGAGAGCCGGCCAACTTCCTGGACGTGGGCGGTGGCGCCTCCAAGGAGAAGGTCGCCCACGCGTTCAAGATCATCCTGAAGGACCCCAAGGTGAAGGCCATCCTGGTCAACATCTTCGGCGGCATCATGAAGTGCGACATCATCGCCGAAGGCGTGATCGCCGCGGCCCGGGAGCTCCAGCTCCAGGTTCCGCTCGTGGTGCGTCTGGAAGGCACGAACGTCGAGAAGGGCAAGGAGATCCTGGCCGGTTCCGGCCTGAAGATCACTCCGGCCGATGGCCTGACTGACGCGGCCAAAAAAGTCGTCGCCGCGGCCAAGGGAGCCTGAAGCCGGAAGGCTTCATGAGGAGATCGATATGAGCATCTGGGTTGATAAGAACACGAAACTCCTGGTTCAGGGCATCACCGGTTCGCAGGGCACGTTCCACGCGTTGGGTTGCCGGGCCTACGGCACCCAAGTGGTCGGCGGCGTGACGCCGGGCCGCGGTGGTCAGGCTGTCGAAGGGCTTCCGGTTTACGACACGGTCGGTGAGGCCGTGGCCAAGACCGGCGCCAACGCCACCATGATCTTCGTTCCGCCGCCCGGTGCGGCCGACGCCATCTGTGAGGCAGCGGATGCGGGCATTCCGCTCATCGTCTGCATCACCGAGGGGATCCCGGTCCGGGACATGATCTCGGTCAAGCGCTACCTCAAGTCCACGAAGTCCCGCCTCATCGGCCCCAACTGCCCGGGCATCATCACCCCGGGTCAGTGCAAGATCGGCATCATGCCGGGCCACATCCACAAGCCGGGCAATATCGGCGTGGTTTCCCGTTCGGGCACCCTGACCTATGAAGCCGTGCACCAGCTGACCCAGCTCGGGATCGGCCAGTCCACTTGCGTGGGCATCGGGGGCGATCCGGTCAACGGAACCAATTTCATCGACGTGCTGGAGGCCTACAACAAGGACCCCGAAACGCACGGCGTGATCATGATCGGCGAGATTGGCGGTTCGGCCGAAGAAGAAGCGGCCGAGTACATCCGTCGCGAGTTCAAGAAGCCGGTAGCCGGTTTCATCGGCGGCGCCACGGCCCCTCCGGGAAAACGCATGGGCCACGCGGGTGCCATCATCTCGGGCGGCAAGGGCACGGCCGAAGAGAAGTTCCAGGCCCTGCAGGCCGCTGGGGTGCGGATTGCCCGTTCGCCAGCCGACCTGGGCACCACGCTCAAAGCCGCGATGGGCGCTTGATCGGCCCGCGCTCGCGCGCGTGTCCGGCCAGCGCCCGCACGCGTGTCCAATTGTCCGGGCAACGGAAACGGAGTGTTTTGGCCTTTCCGTTGCCCTGGTTTTGGGCTAACCCCAAGTCATAATTTTAACCCAACCCGCATTGCACAGGTTTTATCCGGAGGATCCAGACCATGGCCGTCGAACGCACTTTTTCCATCATCAAGCCGAACGCTGTCGAAAAGAACGTGATGGGTCAGATCATCACCCGCTTCGAAGACAAGGGCCTGCGCATCGCCGCTGCCAAGCTGACCCGCCTGTCGCGTGAAAAGGCCGAAGGCTTCTACATCGAGCACAAGGACCGTCCGTTCTTCCAGAGCCTGGTGCACTTCATGACCTCCGGCCCGGTACTCCTGATGTGCCTGGAAGGCGAAAATGCCGTCGCGTTGAACCGCGAGATCATGGGCGCGACCGATCCGGCCAAGGCTGCCGCCGGCACCCTCCGCAAGGACTTCGCCGACTCCATCGAAGCCAACGCTGTCCATGGCTCCGACAGCCTGAAGTCGGCCGAGCGCGAGCTGGCCTACTTCTTCGACAACGCCGATATCCAGAAGCGCTGGTAATCCGCTTCCCGCACGGATCCGGAAGTCGAAATGGGTGACCTCAGCATGCGCATCGCGGTGGCCCAGATCGATCCTGTGATCGGTGCATTCGAAGCGAACGTCCGCAAGATCCTGGAAGCCTATGAACGGGCCTGCGCAGAGCAGGCCCGTTTTCTTTTGACCCCCGAGCTGGGCGTCTGTGGCTACCCGCCGCACGACCTGGTGGAGCGGCCGGAGATGTTCGAGCGGACCGAACGCGCGCTGGACGACCTGGTCCGTGCCACCCGAGGCAAGCCCTGCGCCTTGGTCGTGGGTCACGTGGCCCGCAATCCGCTCGAGACCGGCCGTGCCGTGCAGAACGTGGCGACGGTCCTGGAAAATGGCCAGCGGGTGTTCAGCCAGGCCAAGACCCTGCTGCCCACCTACGACGTTTTCGATGAGTCGAGGTATTTCGAGCCGGCCTCCGAGGTCCGCCTGTGGGACTGCGACGGCGTGCCGGTGGCGATCGCCATCTGCGAAGACCTGTGGGCCCGGGATGCGGCGCTGGGTCGGCGCATCTACGGCAACGATCCGATTGAACAGTACCGGCGCCTCGGCGCGCGGCTCGTGGTTTCCGTTTCCTCCAGTCCCTACGAGTGGGGCAAGCGGGAGCGTCGCGAAGTGGTCCATGCCGAGGTGGCGACCTCCCT
>CANFHS010000161.1 GCA_947446835.1 Bacteriovoracaceae bacterium | reverse complement strand
CGGCCACCGTTTCGCCCAAGGTCCAGGAGCTCATCACGGGGCTGTTCTCCAGGGCCGAGGTGATCCGCAGCGAAGGCAGCCACCAGGTGGTGCCGGGCCTCACCACCCGCAACATCGAAGTCCGCGACGGGAAGCGCTTCCCGGTCCTCGAGGAGCTGCTGGGCACGACGGTCGAAGGCGGCACGATGATCTTCACCAACACCCGCGAACAGTGCGACAAGCTGGCTTCCGAGATGAAGAAGCTCGGCCACACCAGCGCCGTGTACCGGGGTGAGATGGACAAGATGGAGCGACGCAAGAACCTGAAGCTGTTCCGCGAAGGCAAGATCCAGTTCCTCATCTCGACCGACCTGGCTTCCCGTGGCCTGGACGTCGAACACGTGGGCCGGGTCATCAACTACCACCTGCCCCAGCAGATGGAGAACTACATCCACCGCGTGGGTCGCACCGCGCGCGCCGGCCGCAAGGGCTTGGTCATCAATCTGGTGACCGAGCGCGACGAGGCGTTCGTGTCCAGGCTGCACCGCCTGGAAGCCAAGAAGACCGCGGGTCCCAAGGTGGACACGGCGGCCGAGTGGCCCAGTGAACCGGCGCATGCCAAGCCTGCCGTGAAGCCGGCTGCGAAGCCGGGTGCCCGTGTGGTGCGGCCCGCCGGCCGTCTGGTGGTCAAGCCGCGCAAGTAACGGCGGCCCTCAGATGAACGTGCTGGCCACCTTCTTGAGGAGCTCCACCAGCGGGATCTCGAACAAGATCAGGGGAGTCAGGGGGCCTGCCGCAAAGGTCATCAGGCTGATGAATTGCCTTCGGCTCATGAGCAACGTGCTCATCCTTCGCATCAGGTCGTAGCTTCCGCCCAGGTCTCCCAACGACTGGATGTCGGGAGTGCCGAGCAGGGTTTCCGCCTGTTGGGCGTCCTGAGGACTCCAGCGGGCCAAAAAGAAGTTCGTGTACCGGGTGGCCAGGTTCCCGTAGCGGTGCATGCCCTCCCGCTTGGTGCGCGACAGATTGGGGCTGAACATCAGCAGGGGACCCATGAAGAGACTCGTGACCAGGAGTAGGTAGGCTGCGATGGTGGTTTCGAATGATGACACCGGGCGGTCGCTGTAAAGCGCCAGCTCGGCGATGTTGGCGGACGCCACCGTCGAAAACATCGTGGCAATGACGCCGAATCTCACATGGCGAAGCAGCAGGAAGGAAAGCCCACCCAGGCGATCCGGGTGGTGGCTGTTCAGGTTGAGCCTGAGCCTCGCCAGACGGAACAGGAAGCCGCACCAGAGCGCGTAGCGCCACAGCCAGCGCAGAAGCAGGAAGTGGTAAACCACCAGGCTGAAGTCCTGGTACCAGTGGCGCGCCAGGGTCGAAGCGGAATCCCCGGACAGCTGCCACGTGGTGACGGTAGGGGGAAGCGCGAGAAGCACCCGGCTCTCCACGACCCCGATGGCCAGGAGCAGGAGCAGGGCTTCGGCGAGCTTCGAGTCACGCAGGGCGTGGATCCCGGTCTGGGACCTGCGGACCTGCGGCAGCACATCCGCAGGAAGGATTTCCCGTTCGAGCAGGATGGGCAAGGTCTCGGAGATCCGGCCCTGCACGTGCCGTTCAGCACCGATCAGGACGGGCAGCGCGATCAGGAACCGCACGTGAACGGGAAAATCAGCCAGGAAGGAGACGGACGGGGTGGGTACGCCCCGCAGTCGCGCCACCGTCGAGAGGAGCAGGAGCGGCAACCAGGTGATCGAGACCCAGAACGCGATCCGCGCGCCGATCTGACGATTGGAGGTGCCGCCCAGCCCCAGGCGTTCCAGGAGCGAGTCGAGCGGTCCGCCCCGAAAGAGCACCACACCCATGGCTTGAGTCTCCCATCCTGGAGTCCTGGCAGCCTGGAGACTTTGCAAAGCCCAGGCCCAAGTGGGCCTTTGGCCTTACTCGGCCTGGCTTGCGCCGCCCGGGTGGGGCTGCGAAGCGGGAAGCGTGCTCACCTGGGGTCGAGCCGATTCAAGCGCTTTCTGGGCCTTCTGGACGGCGTCCTGCACGGATTTGTCCCGGATCACCGAGCAGGTGCGGAGCGCCCCGCTGAGCTGCAGGTGCCGGCGATTCACCCCGTCGACCTCGGCAGTCGGGTCCCGGTGCATCGACTGGACGGCATGATCCACCGTTCCCAGGACCCTGACCAGCTGGGCCTTCAGGGCCGCAAAGATGAACGGGCGGATCGTGGTCCGGCAGGTGGCTCGCAGCAGCTCCTTGGAATTGATCTTCTCCTTCAGTCCCAGCAGCTCGGTCTTGCCGTCCGGGTTGACCTTCAGGATGCGCGGCAGGTTCGCGGTCGTGGAAAGAAGGTGCTGCGCCGGGTCGGCCGGACGGGCCATGATCGTATCCACCAGGGCGTATACCGGCTTCACGCGCGGAATGCCTCCCGGCAGCGCGCAAAACGCCGCAGCGGGCAGTTGGTGGGGATTGTAGTGCAGGAAGCCCACCTGTCCCTGGTCGTCGCGGGCCAGATCCAGGAACGTGAACGCGCCCTGGCCCAATTCGCCGTACTGCATGTCCGTGTCGATCCGGCTGGCCAAGGGGTTCAAGCCATCCAGGTGGTGGAGCTCGGTCAGGCAGCGCGAGGCTTGCTCGACCAGCAGGGTGCTGGCCTGGGCCTGGTTCAGGGTGCTCAAGAACAGCGCAAAAAGAAGAAGTCCCGCTTTGGATCCGTTCATGGTCACGCCCTCGCTACGCCCAGGCTGGGTTTTTTCGTCGCCAGGTATTCATCGTAGGGGCGGTCGTAATCCGAGACTCCGCCCGAACCGACTTCGATGACCCGATTGGCGACCGTCTGGATGAACTGCTGGTCGTGCGAAGAGAATAGCACCGTTCCCGGGAACTTGATGATCCCGTTGTTCACCGAGGTGATGGACTCCAGGTCCAGGTGGTTGGTGGGGCCGTCCAGCAGCAGCACGTTGGCGTCGATCATCATCATCCTGGCCAGCATGCAGCGGACGCGTTCTCCGCCGGAAAGCACGTGGGTCTTCTTGGTTGCATCGTCCCCGGAGAACAGCATCCGGCCCAGGAAGCCCCGAACAAAGTTCTCGTTCTGGTCCGGAGAGTATTGCCTGAGCCAGTCGATGAGGTTCAGCTCCTTGGAGCTGAAATAGGTGCTGTTGTCCTTGGGGAAGTACGAGCGGGTGGTGGTGACGCCCCAGCTGAAGCTGCCTGAATCGGGCTCGATCTCGCCCATCAGGATGTCAAAGAGGGTCGTGACCGCGATGTCGGTGTCGCCCACGAATACGGCCTTGTCGCCCTTGCGGAGCGTGAAGCTCACCCGGTCCAGCACCTGCTTGCCATCCACCTTCTTGGAAAGGTTTTCGACCTGCAGGAGCTTGTCGCCGGCCTCGCGTTCCGCCTTGAAGCCCACGAAGGGGTAGCGGCGGGTCGACGGCTTGATTTCTTCCAGCGAAAGCTTCTCCAGCTGCTTCTTGCGCGAAGTGGCCTGCCTGGACTTGGACGCGTTGGCACTGAAGCGCGCGATGAACGCCTTGAGCTCCTCCGCTTTTTCGGTGTTCTTCTTGAGCTTGTCCTGGCTCTGCCGCAGGGCGAGCTGGCTGGACTCGTACCAGAAGTCGTAGTTGCCGGTGTAGAGCTGGATCCTGCCGAAGTCGATGTCGGCCATATGGGTGCAGACCTGGTTCAGGAAATGGCGATCGTGGGACACGACGATGACCGTCTTGTCGTACTCGGCCAGGAAGTTTTCCAGCCAGTGGATGGCATCGATGTCCAGGTGGTTGGTGGGTTCGTCGAGCAGGAGGATGTCGGGTTGGCCGAACAGGGCGCGGGCCAGCAGCACCTTGACCTTTTCCGTGTCCTTGAGCTCGCGCATCAGCTTTCCGTGCAGCTCGGTGCCGATGCCCAGACCCTCCAGCAGGGCGCCTGCGTCGCTATCGGCTTCCCAGCCGCGCAGGTCGGCAAAAAGGATTTCCAGTTCGCCCGCGCGGTCGCCGTCGGCTTCCGAAAAATCAGGCTTGGCGTAGAGGGCGTCCTTTTCCGCGATCACCTGGCTCAGGCGGGGCTGCCCCTGGATCACGGTGGTCAGCACCGGCACGTCGTTGAAACTGAAGTGGTCCTGGCGCAGAAACGAGATCCGCTCGCCCGGGGTGATGTTGACCGTGCCCTTGTGGGAAGTGATGTCCCCGGCCAGGATCTTCAGGAAGGTCGACTTCCCGGCCCCGTTGGCGCCAATCAGGCCGTAGCAGTTCCCAGGCACGAACTTGATGTTGACGTCGTCAAAGAGCTTGCTGCTTCCAAAACCCAGGCTCAGTCCGGCTACGGTAATCATGAGGCTTTTTACTCCAATAGGACCCTATAAGCACCAAAATAATTCCGATTTTTTTAGTCAAATATTGTCCTGTTATTTAAACGATATTCGGTTGGACTTGCCCCTGGCTCCGGCCTTGGCACTGGCCGGGAGGCCGGGCGTCGACTAAGGTCTCCGGACCATGGCTTTCAACGTTCTCTTCACCTGCGCCATCTGGCCCGAGCCCACCTCATCGGCCGCGGGCGTCCGGACGCGCTTTCTCATCGATTCGGTGAGGCGGCTTCGCCCGGATTGGCAGGTGGTGGTGCACGCCTCCGGGAAGGATACGGCCTTCCGGGCCGAGCTGGAGGCCTCCCTGGGCGTCCGGTGCGTCCAGTTCCTCCCCAACGATCCGGCTTTCGACGTCTTTTTGAGGGAGCTCGACCCTTCCGTCGTCGTTTTTGACCGCTTCATGCTCGAAGAACAGTTCGGCTGGCGCGTGCGCGAAAATGCCCCGCGCGCCCTGCGGCTTCTGGACACCACCGACCTCCACTTCTTGAGGCGCGCCCGCGAAGACGCCCCCGGGCATGCGCAGCAGGTCCTTCTCCAGGCCTTGACGGGAGACCGGCAGCGGGACTTTTTCCGCGAAACCGCGGCCATCCTGCGCTGCGACCATTCGTTCGTGGTGTCGTCGTTTGAGCGGGACCTGCTTTGGAGCTTGCCCGGTTTCCCAAAGGAACGCGTCGGTCTGCTGCGCTGGGGGGTTGAGCCTTTGGATTCGGGCTTGCGTCCCTTCGAGGAGCGCAGGCACTTCGTGATGATCGGGAACTTCCGCCATGCCCCGAACCGGGATTCCGTTCGCTGGGTGCGCGACGCACTTTGGAGCCAGATCCGCAAGCGGCTGCCCGGTGCTGAGCTGCATGTGTACGGGGCTTATCCGTCGCGGCAGGACATGGAGCTTCAATCGGAACGGGACGGATTCCTGGTCCACGGCCCCTGGGGCGGCGATGCGCGCGAACTGCTGACCCGCTACCGGGTATTGCTTGCGCCTTTGCGGTTCGGGGCTGGAATCAAAGGCAAGATCCTGGACGCCTGGGCCGCG
>CANFHS010000160.1 GCA_947446835.1 Bacteriovoracaceae bacterium | reverse complement strand
CTGCTGGTGGTGGGTCGGGTGGACCGGCCCCGGATGAGGCAGGTGCTGCTGGGGCTGTTCGGGGCCTGGCAGGGTGCCGCGCCCGCGCGTCCGGTGGGCAAGTTCACGGATCCGCGCGTGCGCGCCAAGCGGGGCCAGATCCTGGTCGTCGATCGACCCGGCCTGACGCAGGCTCAGGTGGTGGTGGGTTGGCCCGCGCCCTCCATCCGCTCCGCGGACAAGTACCCGCTCGAAGTCGCCAACGCGTTGATCGGCGAGTACTTCAACAGCCGCCTCAATTCAGTCATCCGCGACCAGCTCGGGCTGACCTACGGAATTTCCAGCTCGGTCGGCTATGACGAGTACAACTCGCGCATGGTCGTGAACGCCGCCACCGCCAACGAGACAGTGGGTCCGCTCCTGATCAAGACCCGCGAGATCCTCGATAGCATCCGCAAAGGGGATGTATCCGCCGAGGAGGTGGGCATGGCCAAGGATTACCTGGTCGGCAGCTTTCCGCTGGGGGTCTCCACTCCGGGCGCCGTGGCGGGCCGCTGGATCAACGGGCACCTGCTCGATCTGGGGCCTGATTACCTGAACGCGTTCCTGCCGAAGGTTTCGGCGGTGGGCCTGGCCGAGGTGAAGGACGTGGTGACCCGTGCCTTGCGACTCGAAGAAAGCATCACCGTGGTGGCCGGCGACTGGACGGCGCTGGAACCTGGCCTTCGCAGGGCAGGCTTCAAGGATCTCAAGCGGGTGACAATTCAGGACCTGCAGTGAGTTTGCGGTCGTTCGAGGCTTCGCGGCCCGAATGGCAGCTGCCTTCGAAGTAGGAGCCGAACTGGAGCGCCACGGTCGGGGCGCGCAGGTTTCCGATCACGCGCCCGGTTCCGGACACGGTGATCCGGGTGCGGGCCACGATGTCGCCGCGCACGAAGCCGTCGATGAACAGCGAGTCGGCCAGGATGTTGCCTTCGACCCAGCCGTTTTCGGCGATGATGAGGGTACTGCCGGCCGGCGCCTCCACCTGGCCGATCAGGGCGCCGTGGACGCGCGACACCTGGCCCAGGTGGATCTTGCCCTCGATGCGGGTGCCTTCGGCGATCAGGTTCAGCGAGCTTTCCGAGATCACAGCGGGCTTCACGGCGTGGCTCCTGGGGTCGGCGACTTGCGCGGTTGCGGCGAGTGGCTCGCGGCAGGGGCCGTGGTTTGCGCCGTATTTTGGACCGTGGCCGCGATTTCAGCCCGTTCCTGGTAAAGGATCTGTCCTTCCAGGTTCAGGATGAGGATCGTGACTTCTGAGACGGAACCCTTGGGCTCGAGCGGGCCGAAGTCGGCCTGGATGGGCCGCATGCGGCTGACCGAAAAGAATTCGCCGCGGTCCGGGTTGATGAGCGAGCCCGAGTGGGCCGTGTCGAGCACTCCGCGGGGGTAGGCGAGCAGGCTCTCGGGGCCTCGGGCCAGGATCACGATGCGGCCCTGCTGGTTGCCTCCATCGTTGGCAATGTACTGGATGCTGGAGTGCACCTGGAGGGTGTGGCCTTTCCAGGTGGCCTGAAGCGCGCTCAGGCGGAAAGAGAGCTTGGCCAGGTCCGGAATGGTGCCGGTGTTCCGGAGCATGGGAAAGTTGGCCACGCGTGGCGCCATCTGAGCGAAGTTCGCCAGACGGATGGGACCGGGAAGAGCGGGCGCCGGCGCTTCCGGCTGCACCTGGGGTGGCGCCATCGCGATGGGTTTGGCGGCGGCGGCCACGGGAGACGCCTGCGCCAGCGGATTGACGCCGCTCGCTTGGGTGGCGGAAGCCAGCTTGAGCCGCAGGTCGCGGGTCTCCTGCTCCAGGTCCTGGACGCGTTCCGGGCCCAGGCGTTGGGCTTTGACGAACCAGTAGATGGCCGCTCCGGTGGACCCTGTGGTGGCCAACACCGCGGTTCCAAGAAGGATTCCCAAACGGGAGAACCAGCCCAGTGGAAACTGGAACGACCGGGAAGCGTAGTTGTCCTTGAAGACCAGTACGGTGACGGGGTCGCCCGAGTCGGGACGAGCTGGAGTCATGGTGCTGAAAACCTTAGCGATTTGAAAAGAGAGTGTCAACTTGAGGGGCCTTTTGGCCGAAGAGCCAAGGGATGAAGATTCTCTTTCTGAATCCTCACATCGAGGCCGAGCGGACTTTGCTCGAGGCGCTTCAGCGCCGCGGCGACGCTTGCCTGTTTTCTGGCCACCCGCTGGAAGCGCTCCGGGCGCTGAAGTTCCACGGGCGCACGGTCGACCTGGCCATCGTGCACCGCGAAGCCGCGCCGGGCATGGACGGGGAGCCCGGGCTGGAGTTCGTGCGCAAGCTCAAGGCCGATCCCGAGCAGCAGGACCTCCCGGTCATCCTGACCTCGTCGAGCTGGGGCGACGCGGAGTGTTCCGCCCATCAGGAGACTCCCGACGGGGTCCACGCTTACCTTCACTACCCGTTCACAGAGGCGCAGTTCTTTGAAGTCCTCGAGAAGATGTTCGGTCAGCAGCTCCGGGTGGGAGCGGCCGAGCTTCTCACGGACGCCGGCCAGGCCATGGTGCTGGAGGACGCGGGCTCGGTCTTCCGTCACGGCGAGGAAGTGACCTCGGCCACCTCGGTGCGCCTGGAGATGCCCGAGCTGGCCGACGCGCCTGCGCCGGAGCGCCGGGAGCGCACCAAGACCATCAAGAAGGAAAGGCCCAAGCCCGAGCCCAAGGCCGGATCCCGGCCTGAGCCCAAGCCCGAGCCAAAGCTCGAGTCCAAGATCAAGCCGGCGGAAGAGCAGTCCAGCTCATCGCTTTTCGACTCGCGGTCCCTGTTCCAGCACACCATGGTTTCGACCCTGGAGCGCGAGGAGGAGGAGGCCATGGCCGAGGCGGCTTCCCTGCCGCGGGGGCCGTCGCCCGAAGAGGAGCAGCTGGCCCGCGAAGTGCCCTACCTGTTCGGGCAGGTCCACTCGCCCGCCTCGATGGCCTCGGAGTCGATCAAGGCCGCCTCGAAGCAGGCCTACGATTTCACCCAGCCCGTGGGAGACGCGGTGGTTCCGGGCGGCGCGGCCCACACCCCCGACCTCGAGACCCTCAAGAAGTACCTGCTGCTGCGTGAGCAGGACGTGGCTGCCCTTTCCACGCAGCTCAAGGCCACGCGCGACCAGCTCATGTCGGTCGAGTCGGCGCTGCTGGACGAGAAGGCCCGCAGCTCGGAGCTCGAGCACGTCATCCACGAGCAGAGCGGGCGCATCGGCGAATTCGAGCGCGAAAAGCAGCTAGCGCTGGAAGGCCTCCAGGTGGAGATCGACGAGCTCCGCTTCCAGTCCAAGGCCAAGTCCGACCGGACGCGGGCCCTGGAGCTCCAGGTGCGGGAGGCCACCGACGAGATGGAGCGGCTCAAGGACCGCGTGCGTTCCGACATCCGCAAGATCCGGGTCCGCGAAAAGGAACTCGAAAACCGCCTGGAGATCATCAAGAAGGATTCCGAGGCCCTGATCGGGGCCCGTGAGAACAAGATCATCGAGCTCAAGCGCAAGCTGGATCTGCTCGAGTTCAACATGGATCTGCTGCAGGACCAGCATCGTCGCGAGAAGGAGAATTCCGCGCAGCTCAAGGATCGCCTGGGACGTGCCCTGAAGGCCGTCCGTGTGGCCGGAGGCCTGCTGGATTCGGGCCGCGCCGCCGAACTGGAGCGCGAAGCCTCCGGAGGCGCGGACGAGGACGACGAGCAGGGCGAGGGCTCCGAACTGGAATCGGCATGACCTCGAACCACGAGAACCGGGTCCTGCTCGTTCAGGACGACCCCAAGCAGACCGAGCACTGGTCCGAGCTGATCCGGGGGGTGGCCGATTGCCAGATCGACGTGGTGGGGCGGGCCGAGGCGTCGATCGAGTGGCTTGCGCGCTTCAACTACCACCTGGTTGTCGTTGACCTTCCCGGCGGGGCGGCTCGCGGCCAGGAATCCATCCAGCTGCTGGAGTCGGTGATGAGGGTCAGTCCGGCCACCAGCGTGTTGGTCGTGGCCGAGGATGCCACGCTCGAGGAAGCGGTCGCCGTGATCCGGATGGGCGCCGAGGATTACCTCCGCAAGCCGTTCGACCTGGAGGCGTTCCGGCTGGCCGTCAAGCGCGGTCTGGACCGCAAGATCGTCTTCGGCGACGACAGCGGCGCGTCCCATTACCTGAACCTGGTGAACAGCTGCCACATGATCTCGGCCTCGCTCGACCAGGCCCGCATCCTGGGAATCGTGCAGAGCCACGTCATGCGCGAGCTCAAGAGCGAACATGCCGCCGTCTACCACCTGCTGGACGGGAACTTCTCGCGGATCGAAAGCCCGGTCCAGGACCCGGTCCACCGGGAGAGCGCTCTCGAGGAGGTCCTCGACATCGCGATCCAGGCCTCGGGCGCCCTCAGGTCGCTGGCCGCGTCGCAGGACGTGTACCGCTTCGTGGAGCGGAGTGCCTTGACCCCGGGGCTCTTCGTGTTCCGTTTCCGCTGCGTGGGAAGCGAGGATCACTACTGTGTCTGCCTGTCTCCCCGCAGGCCCCCGGATCTGGAGGACTTCGAGAGCCGGCTGCGGCTGCTCAGGGCGCAGATCGAGGTCACCGGTCGCAACATCGAGCAGTACCAGGGCGTGCAGCAGCTGGCTTACCTGGACGACGCCACCGGCCTGTACAACACGCGCTACCTGTACAGCATCCTGGAGCGCGAGATCGCCCAGGCCAGCGCCAACCGGCGCTCGTTCGCCATCCTGTTCATCGATGCCGACCGCTTCAAGAGCGTCAACGATGCCCACGGGCACCAGGCCGGCACCCAGCTGCTGAACGAGGTGGGAAGCCAGCTCAAGGGCTTCGTGCGCGGCAACGATACCGTGTTCCGTTACGGGGGCGACGAGTTCGTTGCCGTGCTGACCAGCTGTGACCTGCCCACTGCCCGGCGGGTGGCCGAGCGCATCCGCTCCTCCATCGAGCAGCATGTGTTCCTGGCCGCGCAGGGCAAGAACATCCGTTTGACCGTCTCGATCGGGGTGGCGCTGTTCCCGGAGCACGCCGACTCGGTCAAGGCCGTGATCGATGCCGCGGATCACGCCATGTACGCGGCCAAGCGGGCCACCCGCAACAGCGTGTTCATCGCTCCCATGCCGCCTGGGCAGACGCCCCCGTCCGAGGGCCAGACGAACCCGCCCGGAGGTGAGGAGGGTGGCTGAGACGCTCCAGCCGCATCGTCGCCGGTTCAAGCTCGTGGTGAGCGATTTTCACCTGGGCAAGGGGCTGTATTTCCGCGACGGCACCCGGAACATCCTCGAGGACTTCGTGTACGACCGCGAGTTCGCCGACTTCCTGGACTTCCATCGCCAGGGGGAATTCCAGGACGCCGAGGTCGAGCTCATCCTGAACGGCGACATCCTGAACCTGCTGCAGATGGATCACTGGG
>CANFHS010000159.1 GCA_947446835.1 Bacteriovoracaceae bacterium | reverse complement strand
CGGGGAGAAGTGCTGGATCGCGCCCTCCGAGGCACCTGGAAGGGCACCTTGGCGGCGGCGGGAGCCGCTGGGCTTTCCTACGGCTCGCTGACCCTGACCCGCTTTCGGGGCTACCACCAATTTGGCATCATCGGATTGATCGGGATGGCGGCCTGCTGGATCAGCGCCTATCTGCTGCTTCCGGCGCTTCTGGAGCTGCTGGCGCGCCATCGCCCGCCGGATCAGGGCGCCCTGGGGCGGAGCCGTCACCGGTTCGCCGAGTGGGTCTCGACGCTCGTGGATCGGCACGCGGGGCTGCTCACGGGGCTGAGCGTGGTGCTCAGCCTGGCGGCGTCGGCGTCGGTCGTCGTGCATCGCAAGGAAGTGCTCGAAATGGACACTTCCAAGCTCAGGGATCGTCGCAGCCTGCAGAGCGGCTCGGGCTTCTATAGCCGTTACCTGGACCAGATCTTCGGCAGGTCCCTTTCGCCCGTCGCGATCCTCACGGACACTCCTGCGCAGGCCTGGCAGGTCCAAAGGCTCGTGGAGGAGGCCAGAAGGCGCGACGGCGCGGGCAGCCTGGTCCAGAGCGTGCTTTCCATCCGGAGTTTCGTGCCGCCGCTCCAGGCCCGGAAGATCCAGACCCTGCAGGAAATCCGGCAGCTGCTCCGACCCGGCATCCTGGCGCGCCTGGGCCCGCGAGAGCGCAAGCAGGCCAAGGACTTCCTGACGCCCGAAGCTTTCCGGCCTTTCGGGGTGGCCGATCTTCCTGGGGCGGTGAAGTCGCACTTTCGCACGCGCGACGGCACGGTCGATCGGCTGGTCCTGGTCGAGCCCATCAACCGACCCGGCGCCATGGATCAGGCCCAGAACCAGATCGGATTCATCGAGCTGCTGAGGGGGATTGCGGACGCCGTCCATCCAGGTCTGCCGGTGGTGGGCCAATTGCCCTTGAGCGTGGATGTGATCGAATCCATGGAGCGCGACGGGCCGAAGGTGACGCTGGCGGCGCTGGTCCTGGTCATGCTGCTGGTCCTGGCGCTGCTCCGGGACATCCGGGCCATTGTCCTGACATTGGCCTCGCTCTGGATCGGCGTGCTCTGGTTCGCCGGAGCTGCCCTGGCGCTGGGTCTCCGCATCGTGTTCCTGAATTTCATCGTCCTGCCCATCACCTTCGGGATCGGCGTCGATTATGCCGTGAACATCTTCCAGCGCTACCACGAGGAGGGGCGGGTCAGCATTGCCCGGGTGGTGAGGGGCGCGGGCGCCGGTGTGGCATTGGCCAGTCTGACCACCATCATCGGCTACAGCTCGCTGCTGATCGCGGGCAACCAGGGATTTGTGAGCTTTGGGCGCCTGGCCGTGCTGGGTGAGGTGGCCTGCCTGACCGCGGCCTTGCTGGGAGTTCCTGCCTGGGCTCGTCTCCGGGAGCGCGCGCGGCCAGTTCCCCAGGTCACGTCCGCCGAAGTGCCGCGGGATCGCCGCGCGGCGTGAGGCTTCGGATGAGCCCCGGCTTCGCCGAGCGGTACGGTTTTGGCTAGGAGCTGATCCTGCCTAAGGAGCAAACCATGAAACGACTTCAGGACAAGGTGGCGATCGTGACCGGGGCGGCCAGTGGAATCGGGGCCGCGACTGTCGAACTCTTTGTGCGAATGGGGGCCCGCGTGGTGGCCACCGACCTGCAGGTCGAAAAGCTCAAGCTCCTCGGGGAACGGCTGCGGCCGGAAGGCTTCGTGCTGGAGGCGTTCCGCCAGGATGTGTCCGACGAGGGGCAATGGCAGGATCTGGTCGACACGGTCGAGGAACGGTTTGGGCGCATCGATATCCTGGTCAACGACGCCGGGGTGGCGGGTCACCTGGAGCCGATCGAGTTGACCGGTCTGGAGACCTGGCAAAAGACCATCGACGTCAACCTGAAGGGTTCGTTCCTGGGAATGCGCGCCGTGATCCCGGTGATGAAGCGGTCGGGCGGAGGCTCGATCGTGAACGTTTCGTCCATCGCGGGGATCACGGGCATGGGAGGCGGCAACCCCTACACCGCCTCCAAAGGCGGCTTGAGGCTGCTTTCCAAGGGAGTGGCCCTGCAGTCCGCGCGCGATGGAATCCGGGTGAACTCGGTCGAGCCGGGCTACATCTTGACCCCCATGCTGGAGCAGGCGGTCGATCGGGCGGTGCTTCGTGAGGAGGTTCCGGCTTCCGTACCCATGGGACGAATCGGAAGGCCCGAGGAGATTGCGCGTGCCATCGCATTCCTGGCGTCCGACGAAGCCTCCTACATCACGGGCGCCGACCTGATCGTGGACGGAGGCTACACGGCCCGTTGAGGGAGCGGATCCTCAGTCCGCGAAGGCGCCGCTCGTCAGGTTCAGGATGGTGTAATAGAGCGACGTGTTCGACGCCGCAGTGCCGCGGTACGTGGTGAAGTCCCCACCGACATGCAGCGAGGTTCCCTGGTCGAGCAGGGCGCGGACGGTCGAATTCAGGCCCGTGCTCTGGGTGAACGAGGTGTCGAGCGTGCCATTGGTCAGTCCCAGCTTGGCCAGGCGTTGCGCGGTGGAGCTGGAGCGGTAGGTGTCGCAATCCCCGCCCGCGTAGAGCGAGGTGCCGGAAATGAGCAGGCTGTACACCGTGCAGGTGCCCGCCGTGCTGCTCATGCCGGTGCTCTGCGTGAAGGTCGTGTCCAGGTTTCCGTTGACGGTACTGACCAGGGCCAGCCGGTAGGCGTTGCTGCCGCGGTAGGTGGTGAAGAAGCCGCCCACGTAGAGTGACGTTCCGGTCAGCGCCAGCGCGTAGACTTCGGCATTGGTTCCCGTGGAGGTAGTGAAGGTGGTGTCGAGCGCACCGCTGGTGAGGTTGACCTTGGCCAGGCGCTGGGCCGTGGATCCCCGATACGTGGTGAACAGGCCGCCCACGTACAGGGAGGTGCCATCCGCGGCCAACGAGTACACGTCCAGGTTCGCGCCACTCGAGCTCGAAGTGAACGTGGCGTCCAGGGTGCCGTCGCTCAGGGAGACCTTGGCCAGACGATAGGCGCTGGAGCTGCGGTAAGTGGTGAACCCGCCGCCCACGTAAAGGGCGCTCCCTGAAACCAGGACAGCATTGACGGGGTTGTTCATTCCCAAGGTCAGGGTGAAGCCCGTATCCAGGCTTCCCGAGGTCGAGTCCAGTTTGGCCAGGCGCTGGGCCGTGGAACCCCGGTAGGAGGTGAAGCTTCCGCCGATGTATACCGAGGAGCCGCTCAGGGCCAAGGCGTTGACCGAAGCGTTCGCGCCGGTGCTCTGGGTGAAGGAGGTGTCGAGCGTGCCGCTTCCCAACGTCACCTTGGCCAGGTAGTTGGCTGCGGTTCCCCGGTAGGCGGTAAAGGTTCCGCCCACATAGAGGGACGTTCCCGAAGCCACCAGCGAATTGACCTGGGCATTCAGGCCCGGGCTTGCGGTGAAGGTCGTGTCCAGGACGCCGCTCGCCGCATTGACCTTGGCCAGGTAGCTGGCCGCGGTGGAGCGATACGTGGTGAACGGTCCGCCCAGGTAGACGCTGCTTCCCGAAACCGCAAGTGCCGTGACCGTGTTGTTGGCGCCGCCCGACGACAGGGTGAAGGTGGCGTCCAGGTTTCCGTAGGTGGTTCCCAGCTTGGCCAGGCGCTGCGCGGTTGCTGTCGCCCGGTAAGTCATGAAGGATCCGCCCACGTAGAGCGAGCTGCCCGAAAGGGCCAGGGCATAGACCGTGTTGTCCATGCCGCTCGTGCTGGTGAAGGTGGTGTCCAGTGTGCCGCTCGTGGTGAGCTTTGCCAGGCGCTGGGTGGTGGTACCCCGGTAAGTGGTGAAAGCGCCCCCGGCGTAGAGGTCGGTGCCCGAAACCACCAGCGCATAGACATCGCCGTTGGTTCCGTTGCCGCCCGAGGCGGGGTTGAAGGTGGTGTCGAGCGCCCCTGAGGTGGCGTCTACCTTGGCCAGGCGTTGGGCCGTGCTGCCCCGGTAAGTGGTGAAGCTTCCGCCCAGGAAAAGAGAAGTGCCCGAAACGCCCAGGGTATGGACCGCTCCGCCCGCGCCGTTGCTGCCCGAGCCGGGGTTGAAGGTGGTGTCGAGCGTCCCGCTGGTCAGGTTGACCTTGGCCAGGTAATTGGCCGGGCTTCCGCGGTAGGTCGTGAAGTCGCCGCCCACGTAGAGCGACGTACCCGAGGTGACCAGGGCCCGGACGGTGCTGGAGGGGCCGGTGGTCTGCGTGAAGGTCGTGTCCAGCGCACACGTGGTCGAGTCGACCTTCACCAGGTTCTGCACGGTGGTTCCGTTGTAGCGGGTAAAAGTTCCGCCGATGTAGAGGCTGGTGCCGCTGACCACCACGGCCCTGATGTCCGCACCCGAATCAAGATAGTTGGCCGAGGTGCACGACGAGGCGACCGGGTCTCCGCTCGTCAGATCCAGTTCACCCAGGCTCCGCATCAGGATGGGGTTCCAGGCCGTGAAGTCGCCACCCACATAAAGGCTTGTGCCGTCGCTGGCCATGGCGCGGACGGTCCCGTTGAAGCGCGCCGAAACCTGCTCGACCGTGGCGGTCGAGGTGTTGCCCAGGCTGTCGCTGAGCTGCACGGTCGAACTGCCCCGCGATGAGGCCGGCGTGAAAGCCCCGCTCGACGAGTCCACCGAGCCCGAGCCTGAGCTGACCGAGTACGTGTAGGGGGAAAGTCCTCCGGTGCCGCTGAAGGTCTGGGTTCGGCTGGAGTTGGAGCCCAGGACCGTGGCGGAAGGAAGGATCTGGGGCAGGGGATTGATGGTGACACTGGCTGTGGTGACCTGCCCCACCGAGTCGGTCACGCTGACGGTGTCCGTGCCCGAGGTTCCCGGTGCGGTGTACAGTCCGGTGGAGGAATTGATGGTCCCGGTCGTGGCGCTGTAGGTGAGCGGCGCAACGCCCCCTCCGCCGGTGAACGTGAAGCTGTTGCCCACGACCAGGGTCTTGGTGGTGGGAGTCAAGGTCAGGGCCGGAGGCACGGTGTTCTGGACCGTGATCGTGAGGCTTTTGCTGTCGGTCAGGGGCGAAGTCTGCCCGTCGCTGGCGGTGAGGGTCACCGTGTAGGCCGTGTCGGCCTGGCTCACGGCCGCAAAGTAG
Source organism: Bacteriovoracaceae bacterium (assembly GCA_947446835.1). Classification (GTDB taxonomy): domain Bacteria; phylum Bdellovibrionota; class UBA1018; order UBA1018; family UBA1018; genus CANFHS01. Next base: position 361 of record CANFHS010000159.1, on the reverse strand, counting down.
CTGGGTGTCCAGTTCAGCACGCCGGTGGCCGAGTTGAAGGTGGCCGTTCCAGGCAGGCTCGTGCAGGCGGTGGCCGACGAGGTGGCGCCGCCTGTGAACGTGCAGGTGTAGGTCAGGGTGTCCAGATCGAGGTCCTGGTCCGCGCCGGCCACGCCCGCGTCGACCGCGGTGATGGCTGAATTTTCCGAAACCGTCTGGCTGGACAGCACGGCCAACGTCGGCGCCCGGTTGGTGTCGCTGACGGTGAGCGTGAAGCTCCGGGTGGTTGAATCCCCGTTCAGGCTGCACTGGACGGCGACGGTGGAGGTCCATCCCGAGTGGCCGGTCTTGGTGGAAGGGGCGCAAGAAACCGCATAGGTGG
>CANFHS010000158.1 GCA_947446835.1 Bacteriovoracaceae bacterium | reverse complement strand
GATCCACCCGGGCGCCCGCCACGACGAAGTCCTGGGGCGGCAGCTGCGCCGGAGGCACCAGCGCAAGGCCCAACGGGCTCGTTCCGGCCTGGGCCGAGCTCCCGGCCAGCAGAACGCCCATCCCGAAAGCCACCCCCAGTCGCCGGATCGTGAATTTTTTCATGAAATGAGTTTATCACGATTTTTGCCCGGGCCATGGTATCTCCACCCCCATGTCCGAGGTCGTGGTCCAGATCCTGATCGAGCTCGCAGTCCTGTCGGTGATCGGCGGAATTGCCTGGATCTGGCTGAGGCGCCTCGAGAACCGGGTACGCCGCGACCCGGATTTCCTGCGCGCCAAGGCCCGTGAGCGGGCCAAGGAGCAAGGCCTGTGGAACCCGGACGAGCCCCACTGAGGCTCCCAGTTTCCCCTTCTCATTTGGAATTTCGCACGCTATTCGTGACGCCCTAAGTCAAAACCAGGGGCCGAACCTTGACCATCCCATTCGCCGTCCTGCTGGGGTTTACCGCCCTGGCCAGCGCTACCAGCGCATCCGCCAACGAACCTGCCCGCTGCGGCGACACCCGCGCCGTGCAGCGAATCTCCCATAGCCCGCTCATCGAAAAACTCGAGGACTGCCAGAAGCTGAGCGAAGCCGAAAAATCGCGGCAGATCGAAGCCGCGCGGAAGCGCATCACGCGCCGCCTGACCCAATTCGATGGCGAGTGCGTGGCCCTGGGCGGAAAAATCCAGGAGCTGCAGAGCGAGGTCAAAGGCGGGGTCCGTTACTACCAGACCGACCTGTGCGGCATGCACGGCGACCCGGAGCAGTGCCTGAAGGCCGGCCAGTACTGCGACGTCGCGGCCACGGTCATCGTGACCCACGGGTGCAGCTGCAGCGACGGCAAGAACGCGGGTTGAGCGGGCTCCCAGCCCGGGGGCCGGGAGCCTCGAGGTTGAAGTTCAGTTACCGCACTTCAGGGTGGCGGGAGCGGCGTAAGCGCCATCGGCCTTGGCAGTGAGGTCCACGGCCTGGGTCACGGCGTTGGCGTTGAGTGGACCGTAGATGTGCGGGTACACGCCCGACGAGCTCTTCTCCATCTTGATCTCGGCCTTGACCTGGGTCTTGTCGATGCACAGGACCTGCACGCCGGTCTTGCCCTTCCAGTACTTGTTGGCCACGTATTCGATCTGGGCGGCCGAATCCATCGCGTCCACGAAGCCGGTCTTGGCAAAGCGTTCGCCCTGGTAGGAGCCCGCTTTCTGGGCTTCGCTCCAGGCTTTGGCATCCACGATCGAGAAGATCGTGTTCTTGCCGGCCTTGCAGCACTCGTTGGCGAGCGCGACGGACGAAATGAGGGACACCATCAGGACAACCATGATTTTTTGCATGGACCCGCTTTAACCGTCCGCGACTTGACGCGTCAACCGACAACCCAGGAGCCCATGCAATTCTGACAAATCACCCTGGCCCTGCAGCTGCTCCAGCAAAAGCTCCGCGCACCGGGGCGCCCACAGGGCGCCTTTGCTGCCCAATGCCCCCAGCACCCAGGCCGTGCGTCCCTCCTGCGACGGAAGGCGACCCACCAGCGGCAGATGGTCCCGCAGGTTTCCGCGGTAGGCGGCGCGATGTGCCCGGAGCTCCGGAACCCGGTCGCCGGGTCCGGCTTCGCACCCGGCCAGCAGGTCCGAAAGCCCTGCTTCGAGCTGCGCGCGCCCCGAGGCCGAAGGCTGGCAATCGCTGGGCCGATTGCGGTACGTGCCGCCCCAGCGGAAACGCCCAGCGCCCATCGGGATGAGCTGAAACTTGCGCTTGGCGACGTGTTCGCCAGCCAACCCGCCCAGCTCCAGGTCCAGCACCTCGCCCGCAGTGCGGCCCCAGGGCTGCGCCTCCAGGCCGGGCCAGGCCGCAAGCGCCGCGCCCGTACAGAGCACCAGGTGCCGGAACGAGCCACCCCGCCAGTGCCAGAGTCCGCCCTCCCAGCCCAGATCCGCAGGCGCCACCGTCTGCGCCACCCAGGCCCCCCGGCGCTCCAACTCGGTCCGCCAGGCGTCCAGCAGGCGCTCCGTCTGGATCCATGCCCCAGGCTCGCTCCAGGCGGCGCCGTGCTCGGCGCGCAGGCCCATGGGCAGCTCACCCGGCCCGACCGGGCGCACGCGGATCCCGGCGCGTTCAAAATCCTGCGCGCGGGTCTGCCAGAGGGCGGCCTGGTCGGAGGAGGCAAAGCTGCGCAAGATGGGCGCCTCCCGGTAAAACTCCACCCCCAGCTGCGCCTGCCAAGCCTGGTACAGGCTGCGGGCCGCGCGAAAAAACTCCATGCCTCGCCAGGCCGGGGTCAGCTTCTGCCCCGAAACCAGGTCCAGCACCCCGCCCGCCACGCGCGAGGCCGAGTCGGCCTCGCTACCCGGATCGGCCACGCAAACGCTCAGGCCCGCCTGAATCGCGGTCCAGGAAACACACGCTCCCGCCAGCCCCAGGCCAACGACCAGCACGTCGGCCGATGGCACAAGTTCGGGTCCCTGCCGGTCCTGGTTCATTTTGCACCTTCTCCTGGCTCCCCGAGGATCCAAAAACAGAGGGCCGACCCCACAGCGTGAGGTCGGCCCTGAAATTCATGCTCTCCCTCAGGGGCAGAGCCGAAGGATCACTTGCCTTCTTTGGCTTTGCGCTCCTGGTGTTTCTTGACCATGTCTTCCTGGACGTTGCGCGGAACCTGCGAGTACTTCATGAATTCCATGGTGAACTCGCCCTTGCCCTGGGTCGCCGAGCGCAGGTCGGTCGAGTAACCGAACATCTCGGTGAGCGGGACTTCGGCTTCGATCACGCAGTAGCCTTCGTTGGTCGAGGAGTTCAGGATCATGCCACGGCGCTGGTTGATCTGGCCCATGACCGAACCCTGGAACTCTTCCGGAGCCTGGGTCTCGAGCTTCATGATCGGCTCGAGCACGGCGGCGCCGGCGCGTTCGTAGGCTTCACGGAAGCCCATGAGAGCGGCGGTCTTGAACGCCTGTTCCGACGAGTCGACGTCGTGGTACGAGCCGTCGTTGATCACGACGCGGACGCCGACGATCGGGAAGCCGATGAGACGGCCTTCCTTGACGGCTTCCTGGAAGCCCTTGTCGCAAGCCGGGATGAATTCGCGCGGAATGGCACCACCGGTGATCTCGTCCACGAACTCGTAGTTCTGGGCAGCATCGGCCGGAAGCGGCTCGATGTAACCCACCACCTTGCCGAACTGACCGGAACCACCGGTCTGCTTCTTGTGGGTGTAGTTGAAGTCGCCCTTCTGGGTGATCGTTTCGCGGAACGCCACCTGCGGCTTGCCCACGATCACTTCGCAGTTGAACTCACGCTTGATGCGCTCGCAGTAGATCTCCAGGTGCAGTTCGCCCATGCCGCTGATGATGGTCTGGGCGGACTCCTCGTCACGGTGCACGCGGAAGGTCGGATCTTCCTTCGTGAACTTGTTGAGGGCCTTCGAGAAGTTGTTCGACGAAGCCTTGTCCTTCGGCGCGATGGCCAGCGAAATCACCGCGTTGGGGATGAACATCGAGGTCATCGTGTACTTGACGGCGCCGTCGGTGAAGGTGTCACCGGAAGCGCAGTCCACGCCGAAGAAGGCGACGATGTCGCCGGCCTGGGCCTCTTCCACGTCGTTCATCTCGTCAGCGTGCATCTGCACGATGCGCGGGATCTTGACCTTCCTGTCGTTGGTCGCGTTGAAGATGGTGTCACCCTTCTTCACCGAGCCCTGGTAAACGCGCATGTAGGTCAGCTGACCGTAGCGGCCTTCGTCCAGTTTGAACGCCAGAGCCACGAACGGAGCCTTGGGATCCGACTTGAGGATCACCTTCTCTTCGTTGTTGTTCTGGTCGAGGGCGACGTTCTCGCGCTCGTGCGGATTGGGCAGGTAGTAGGTCACGGCGTCGAGCAGCAGCTGCACGCCCTTGTTCTTGTAGGCCGAGCCGGTCATCACCGGGGTGAAGTTCAGCGAGCGGGTGGCAGCGCGGATGGCGCGGCGCATCTCCTCGATGGTGATGTCCTGGCCTTCCAGGTACTTCATGCCGACTTCCTCGTCGAACTCGCCCACGGCGGCGATGAGGTTTTCGCGGTACTTCTTGCACTCTTCCAGCAGCTCGGCCGGAACGGCTTCTTCACGGATGTTCTCACCGTTGTCGCCGTCGAAGTAGAATGCCTTCATCTGGACGAGGTCGACCACGCCCTGGAACTGGTCCTCGGCACCGATCGGGTAGGTGATGAGGTGAGCGTTGTGGGCCAGCTTCTCGCGCAGCATCTGGACGCCGCGGAAGGGGTTGGCGCCCGCGCGGTCCATCTTGTTGATGAAGCAGATGCGGGGGACCTTGTAGCGCTTCATCTGGCGGTCCACGGTGATGGACTGCGACTGCACGCCGGCCACCGAGCACAGCACCAGCACGGCGCCGTCGAGCACGCGGAGCGAGCGTTCCACTTCGATGGTGAAGTCGACGTGTCCCGGGGTGTCGATCAGGTTGATGTTGAAGCCTTTCCACTCGCAATAGGTGGCGGCCGACTGGATGGTGATGCCCTTTTCACGTTCCAGGTCCATGAAGTCCATCGTGGCGCCGACGCCCGACTTCCCTTTCACTTCCTCGATCTTGTGGATCTTGGCGGTGTAGAAAAGGATGCGCTCGGAAAGAGTCGTCTTCCCGGAGTCGATGTGCGCGGAAATCCCGATGTTACGAACCTTGTCGGTTGAAATGCGACCCATGAACCTGTCTCCTGAACGGGTTAGCTGGCACCAAAAGCTGAAATGTTCCGGGGTACTTACTCAAGAGGACCCCCGGGAATCAAGCGTAATTGTCGGAAAACAGCCTTCCTACCGCCGTGATTGACCCAACCCGGGGATTCCACTAGGGTTCAGCCCAAATGAAACGCCTGTTCTGGATCGACCTGGAAATGACCGGCCTGGATGACACCGTGGACTCCATCCTGGAGGTGGCCGTCGTGGTCACCGACTGGGAGCTCAAGCCCCTGGAACAGTACCATCGGGTGGTTTTCCAGCCCCCCCAGGTCCTGGAAGGCATGAATGACTGGTGCAAGAAGACCCATGGGGAAAGCGGCCTGACCGCGGCCGTGCCGAACGGAACGCCCCTGGCCCAGGTCGAACAGGAGCTTCTGGCCCTGATCGGCCGCCATTACCCGGGCAAGGAAAGGGTCGTCCTGGCCGGGAATTCAGTGGGCAACGACAAGCGCTTCGTGGACCGCTACCTGCCCGAAGTGGCCAAGCGGCTGCACTACCGGCTGGTCGATGTCAGCTCGTTCAAGGAAGTGTTTCGCGAGAAATACTCCATTGATTTCAAGAAGGGCAACTCGCACCGGGCAGTCGACGACATCCTGGAAAGCATTGCCGAGCTGACCCATTACCTTTCCTTTGTCCAGATCCCCGGCAAGACCGCGGCCCCCCAGGAGTCCCACGCTTGAACCCGCCCGCCTCACCCCGTATCCGCCCCACCTTCGAATCGATTTACCTGGAGCTGGCCCGGACGCTGTCCGCCCGCTCCACCTGCAAGCGCCTGCAGGTCG
>CANFHS010000157.1 GCA_947446835.1 Bacteriovoracaceae bacterium | reverse complement strand
GACGTCCAGAACACCATCGAGGAGCAGGCCGCCCTGGTGGCCGATCTGGCCCTATCCACCGTCGTGGTCATCGTCCTGGTGGCCGGCGCGATGCTGCTGTTCTTCCGGGCTTTCCGGGCTACCGCGGCCCTGCTCCTGGCGCTGTTCGCCGGCACGCTCTGGACCTTCGGCGCCGCCTGGTTCGTGGTCGGCTACCTCAACGCCAACTCCGCGTTCCTGGGATCGATCGTTCTGGGCAACGGCATCAACTTCGGCATCATCCTGCTGGCCCGGTACCTGGAGGAGCGCCGCCGCACGGTGCCCCACCCCGAAGCGCTCCGCATCGCCGTGTCCCAGACGCTGACCCCGACCCTGGCCGCGGCCTTGGCCGCCGGCCTTTCCTACGGCTCACTGATCCTCACCGGGTTCCGCGGCTTCAAGCAGTTCGGCGTGATCGGACTGATCGGCATGATCCTGTGCTGGATCGCCACCTTCACGCTCATTCCGGCACTCCTGACCGTCTTCGAACGGTTCGGGCCCCTGGTCCGTCCGGACCGCAAGGTACCCGAGCCCAAGGTGGCCAGTGCGGTGGCCCGCGCCATCCAGCGGCGCCCCGCAGCCATCTGGTTTGCCGCGCTGGCCTTCACCGGCGTCTCGATGGCTTCCTTCTGGCTCTACTCGCCCGAGATCATCGAGACAGACTTCACCAAGCTGCGGAACAAGACGTCGATGGAAAAGGGCTCAGGCTACCTTTCCCGGTACGTCGATGAGATCTTCCAGCGCTACCTGTCGCCCCTGGTGCTCCTGCCCAGGGACCGCGCCGCGGCCCCGAAGCTGGTGACCGCGCTCAAGGCCCGCCAGGCGGAAGAAGCCCCCCGCAGCCTGATCGCCAACGTGCAGAGCCTGGATGACTTCCTGCCGCGCGACCAGGAGGCCAAGATCCACCTGCTGGAAGACATCCGCAAGCTCCTGCCGCCCCGCCTGATGCGCAGGATCTCGGACGAGGACCGCAACCTGGTGAAGGAGTTCCTGGACCCCGCGGCCTTCCGCAAGATCGAGCTGAACGACCTGCCCCGGCTGGTCCTCGACAAGTTCACGGAGCGCGACGGAACCGTGGGCAAGATGGTCCTGGTGGAGCCTCCCCTCAAGACCCTCAATGGCAACGAGCTGATCCACCTGGTGCACCAGCTGCGCGACACGGCCGACCAGATCGCCCCCGGGACTCCGGTGGCCGGCAGCCTGCCCATCTCGTCCGACATGATCGAGGCCATCCTCAGGGACGGCCCCCGCGCCACCCTGTTCGCTTTCCTGGCGGTCATCGGCCTGGTGATCGTCCTGTTCCGGAACGTGCGCACCGTGGCCCTGTGCCTCATGGCCCTGATGCTGGGAGTGATCTGGCTGGCCGGGCTCGTGCTGGGACTGGGGCTCAAGATCAACTTCCTGAACTTCATCGCCCTGCCCATCACCTTCGGAATCGGCATCGACTACGGGGTGAACATCTTCCAGCGTTACCGCGCCGAGGGCCCATCCAGCATCCTGCGCGTGATCCGCGAAACCGGAGGGGCCGTGGCCTTGTGCAGCTTCACCACGGTGGTGGGCTATGGATCCCTGCTGCTTGCCGAAAACCAGGCGTTCGTCAGCTTCGGCTGGCTGGCCGTCCTGGGTGAGCTGACCTGCCTGACCGCCGCCCTGTTCGCCCTGCCGGCCTACCTGCTGTACTCGCGCCAGGGGCGGATGGCCCAGGAATCTGCAGATTCCCGCCGGGCGGCCACCACTTCGGGCGTGACTGGGCCTGCTTCCTCAAGCTAATCCTTGGCCCCAGAGCCGCGCATGGAAGAAAACGCCACTCTCTCTCCCTTCACCTCAGTCAAGATCTGGCCCGCCTTCGGCGTCGCGGCCTACTGGACGGCGTTGTGGGCGCTGCAAGGCTTCCGGGCCGACCATGTCTGGGTGGGACTGCTGTTCCTGGGCCTGGCCTACGGGGGCCGGATCGGCCGCAAGGTGTCGCCGTTCCTGTTTCCCCTGGTCCTGGCCGGCGCCATCTACGACAGCCAGCGGTTCTACAGCGACTACCTGCGGGGGCGCGTCCGCGTCGTGGAGCCCTACAATTTCGACAAGACCTTCTTCGGGATCCGCACGGCCGCGGGCCAGATCCTGACTCCCAACGAATGGTGGCAGCTGCACACGCACTGGGCGCTGGACCTGGTGACCGGCTTCTACTACCTGACCTTCGTGGCCATCTACGTGGGCGTGTCGGCGTGGTTCTTCTTCCGCCTGTCCCGCCGGGGAACCCCCAAGGTCCCGGCCCTCGAGGTGGCGCGCCAGGCCCCTCGCATGATGTGGAGCTTCTTCTGGGTCAACATGCTGGGCTACAGCACCTACTACTGGTTCCCGGCCGCGCCGCCCTGGTACGTGGCCGAGCACGGACTGGGTCCCGCGAAGATGGATACCCTGGCTTCGGCCGCGGGCTGCGTGCGCTTTGACCAGCTGCTGGGCACCCAGTTCTTCACCGGCATGTACGGCCGCTCCGCCGACGTGTTCGGCGCGGTTCCCTCGCTCCACGTGGCCTACCCTCTGCTGGCAGCGCTTTTTGCGTTCCGGTTCGGAGCCCTGCGCGTGTTCTGCCTGAGCTTCTACCTGATCATGTGCTTTTCAGCCGTGTACCTGAACCACCACTACCTGCTCGACATCCTGTGGGGATCGACCTACGCGGTGCTCATCTACTCCGTCATCCACTGGATGGCCGATCGAGGCTGGATCCTGAAGACCCCGGCCTGAGAACGCCTGCTGGAGAGCGCCCCCAGGGAAGCCTCGCCTCAGCCCCTCCACCAGCCTTCGACCTTCATCACGTCGTAGACTTCCTCGAGGATGGCCACGGCATTGTCCACAGTGGCTTCGTCGATGGTCATGGCGGGCTGGATGCGGAAGCTCGAGGCGTAGGCCATGGTCAGCAGGCCGCGCTTCAGGAACTCGTTGAAGACCCGGGTGCAGACCGCCTTGGACAGGGGCTCTTTCGTGACCTTGTCCTGGACCATCTCGATGCCCAGCATCAGGCCACGGCCGCGCACCTCCCCGATGAACGGGTAACGGTCGACCAGCGGCTGGAGCTTCGTGAGGAAGTACTCGCCCACGACGCGCGCGTTCTCGACCAGGCCCTCCTCGTCGATGATGCGAAGGGCGGCCGCGCCGGCGGCACCCGCCATCGGATAGCCGCCGTACGACGAGGAAGAACCGGAAGGATTGGACCAGGGTTTGGCCTGGACGATGGGATCCTTGGACAGGACGCCTGCCATGGGGAATCCGCCGCCGAACTGCTTGCCCAGGGTCACGATGTCGGCTTCCACGCCGCTGTGATGCGAGCCCCAGTACTTGCCGGTCCGGCCAAAGCCCGTGATCATCTCGTCGACGATGAGGAGCGCGCCGAACTCGCGCGCCAGCTCCTTCACCGCGGGAAGGAAGGTGTCCGGCGGGATGACGTTGCCGGCCGTGCCCTGCATCGGTTCGATGATGAATGCGGCGATGTCATGGCAGGAGTTCGCCTTGAGCTGCTTGCGGCCCACGTCGATGCAGGCCTCCACCAGCGAGGAGCCCGACAAACCCTTGAAGGGCGGGCGATAAGGATTGGCGTAGGGAATCTGGTAATTTCCAGGCGCCATGGGGCCCATGCCCACTTTCAGGTCCGCCCCGTTCAGGGCCAGGCAGCCCAGGGTCTTGCCGTGGAAGCCACCCCAGAAGCTCACGAACTCGGTCTTGCCGGTGTGGCACTTGGCCAGCCGAAGCGCGCTTTCCACGGCTTCGGCACCACTCGAGTACAGCTGCAGCTTGTGGAGCTCCGGCGAGGGACGGTTCTCACCGATCCGCTCGAAAAGCTCCACACGGGCCTCGGTGGTGAAGCTGCCGATCGAAGCCTTGGCCACCTGGGCCTGCAGCGCCGCCACGTAGGACGGGTGGCTGTGACCCAGCCCGCCCACCCCGATGCCGCCGATCAGGTCGAGGAAGGTATTGCCATCCACGTCGGTCACGGTCGAACCGCGGGAGTCCTCGATGGCGATGCCCGCCATCAGTGCGAACCCCTGGAGCCCCGGCGCCAAGTGCTTCTCCTCGCGCTCGCGCAGGGCGCGGCTGCGGGGGCCGGGCACGGAGGTCACGATGTGGGCTTTCTGATTGCGGGGCTGCTGGATGGGCTTTCTCATACGGCCCCGGAATTTAGCGTATTTGGCGCCGGAAAACAAAGTGCCGTTGCAGCGGAAAGTTCCAGGCCACGCTGACCAGGATGGCGATGATGCCCTTGGAGGCCGGATACGGCAGATGAGCCACCTCGGTGAAGAACCAGACGCCGGCGCTGTTCAGCACCAGGCTGCCCCCGGAAACCAGCGAGTACCGCAAGGCCTGCCCATGGATGCGGCCGTGATGGGCCTCCTCGAAGCTCCAGTGGCGCCCCATCAGGAAATTGGTGACCCCGCCCAGGAAGGCCCCCACCGCGGTGGAAGCCACGTACCAGACCCCGCCGAACTCGGTCAGCAGGACCAGGGCACCGAAGTCCACCAGGGTCGCCACCAGCGACGAAAGCTGGGAACGCCCGAAAGTACGGATCAGCGAAGGCCCTTCGGGCTGGAAAACCTCCAGGGCCTGCCGTTCCCACTTCTGCAAGGGGGGATGCTTGGACTTCTCGGATGGATCGCTCATGACACCCCAGCCGGTCAAAGCGTCGGCGGAGCTTCAGTGGCCTCTTCGGCAGCCGGAGCATCCGCTTCGACCAGGGCCTGGAGTTCGGCTTCACGCTGATCGGCCTCACGGACGCGGATGGCCCGCGCAATGGCCCAGAACCGCTCGATGGCCGAAACATTGGCCATCACCGCCACCAGACACAGGGCCAGCACCATGGGGTGCCCCACGGGAATGGAAGTGTCCCGGTAGGTCTCCAACCAGGGAATGGTGATGGGCGACAGGACCGCACCCAGGGTCAGGTAAACCGCGCGCTCCGGACGACGCATGGAACCCTTCGGCGGCGCCACCTGGAGCGACTCGGCCTTGGCCGTGGAATAGCTGACCATGAACGAACCGGCCAGGGCCAGCAAGGCCAGCACCTGGAGCACCGGAATGTCGCGGTAATAGATGACCAGGCCACCCAGGAACAGGAACTCGGCGTAACGGTCCACGGCCGCGTCGAGCACTTCGCCCGCGTCGGAGGCCACGCCGGTCATGCGCGCCACCATGCCGTCCAGGCTGTCCAGGAGCGCCGAGATGGACGAGAAGAACGCGCCGAACCCGAAGTGCCCGAAGGCCAGGCAAACCCCGGTCAGGATCGCGAACACCAGGCTCGCCCAGGAAATCTGGTTGGGTGTCACCCGACAGAACACCAGGGCCCGCGCCACCGGCTGCAGGCTCCAATAGGCCATCTCCATGAGGCCTTTGCCCAGCAGGGCGCTGCCACCCTGGCGGTCCACGCGGTCGAACTGCGCGCGCCCTTTGATCGCCAAACGGATGCCGTAGACCAGGACCAGAAGTCCGGCCAGGCTGAGCATCACCAGGGTATTGACCAAGTCAAAGTTGATCACGGTAACTTCCGAGTCTACACCGTTTTGGGACGATGCGCCCGCAG
>CANFHS010000156.1 GCA_947446835.1 Bacteriovoracaceae bacterium | reverse complement strand
GTTTCCTGCCAGGTTCTTGCAGTAATCGGTCGCGAACTGGGGAGTGAACGCTTCGGAGCCTTCGGCCAGCGCGTTCTGGCGCGTGTCGGTGGGTGCCCAGGCCGAGGCCTTCAGGCAGGCCAGAAGCTGGGGCTGCTTCTGCAGGTCGTAGAAGATGGCCTTGTCCTGCGGGTCGCGCGTCAGGTCGCCCGAGCATCCGGCGAACACCGGGCCCGTGCTCCATTTGCCGACATCGCAGAAGATCCCTCCCGACTGGGCCAGTGCCGCAAACCGGGTGCTCCTTGGAAAAGTGCGCTGGACGGTGGCCTTGAACTTCCAGAGCTTGACCCAGCGGAAGCGGTCGGTGCCGTCGGGACGCTTGGGAAGCGCCATTGCCGAAGGGCAGCTGCCCGAGCCCACCGAAGGCGGCACACCGTACCCGAGGGGCCCCTCGGCGCCCGGAGCATGCGGTGCCGAGACCGGCTGGCTGAAGCTTCCCAGCGCGGTGGCCGAAAGCCAGAAGCTGGAGCGGTCAAAGGTGCCCAGCTGGGGCGGGAAGATCTGGGTGGAACCTTCGGCATTGGGCAGCTTGCTCAGGACCCGCGGATCCAGGCCGCCCGCCTGCGAGCTCTGGACGCCGCTTCCGTCGACCGGAGTGAAGGGGCAGATCCAGCCCGCACCTTCGGCTGTGGCCTTGGCGCTGACCGATCGCGCGAACTCGTACTGGTCCATGCCCAGGTTCGTGCTGAGGTAGTTGAGCGGGATGGCGAAGCGCGGATCGCGCACCAGGAAGGGGTCGTTCAGGATCACCGAGCCCGAAACCGGCGAAGCCAGCGGCATGGCGATGACCAGCGATTCCACGCACTGGTGGCGATGCACCGGCCGGTACTGGATGGGGTTCAGGTAGGCGTCCGAGTAGGGGTCGCTTTGCTGATCCAAGGGCAGGGTGTTGGAACGGTAGGGGACACCGCTCAGGGTCAGCGTGAGCGTGACCTGGATCCGGGAAGCCTGGGTCGAGGGTAGAGCACAACGCACCAGGTTCTGTTCGAGGTGGATCGTGTCGGCTTCGCGCACCAGGGTGGCGCCGTTTTCGACCGTTTCAAACCGGCACTTGCAGTTGCTCAGGCCGGGATTGCTGGAGCCGGCGTCGGCCGTGGCCTGGCAGTACTGGCCCAGCTGGTTGTTCTGTCCGATCAGGTCCAGCTGGGGCGTGTTCGGCTCGCGGGGGTTGGTTCGGACCTGGATCAGGGTCAGGACCTGGGTGCCCAGGTTCGTACCGGTCCCGGTGCCCGTGCCGGTCGAACCTCCCGACAGGAGCGCGGAGCTGCCCGAACCGGCCTTTTTGAGGCCGTTTTCGAGGCAACCCGTGAGCCCAAAGGCCAGGCTCAGTCCAAGCACGATCTTGAATAGTCCGGAAGTGGTCAACGGCCCCTGTTCCCCCGGAGCACCAAGATGCAAAGCTTGTACGCGTGGCGCTTGGGCCTTGATTTCATGGGGTTTAGGCTCGAGAGCCCCTGAGCTGTGCCCTGCCTGGGCAGTCCACGGCCCGCCATCCGCCCGGAGGACGGAGGCCTGGAGGCCGGAATTGCAGGGAAATCCTGGTTTCATCATAGTTGTGTAAAAATTAAGCGCTGTCCACAAGGTGGGCGTCGCAACCACTCGTTCCGATTGACGAAAAGCCGCAGGTTTTCCGGACTCCGGGTGTCGTCCAGGACGCACCCCGAGAACCAGATTCCCACTCTTTCTTATCGGATATTTTCCCGATCTCCTGAGAGTCAGGATTCTTCGGGATCGGGCGCCAGCTTTTGCAGCCGGGCAATCAGGTCCGCGTCGTCTTGCTGGTAGGCCAGATCGGCCCGCAGCCCGTGGAGCAACTCGCGGATCCGCCCCAGGCCTTCCAGGATGAGCTGGTCGACGGGCGGATTGGCGGCAAGGACTCCCTTTCGGATATTGGCCAGCACCCGGGTCACGCGGCGGCTCAGGGTGGACAGTGCGCCAAAGCCGGTGCCGGCGGCCGAGCCTTTCAAGCTATGGGTGAGGCGGAACAGGACTTCGAGCGCGTCCTTGCTGGCCTCATCGGCGCAGCCGCCTTGCCGGATGCGGAGGACCGAAGCCTCGGCGGCGGTCAGCATTTCGATGGCCTCTTCAATGAAGAGTGCCTTGAGCTTGTCTTGGGTCGATTTCATTCAGGGTGCCTGTCTGGTTGGATCGGTCCGGATCCGCCGGAAGCTGAGGGTTTTCTTGCTTGGCCCGCATCTTTCGTCACAATTTCGCCGCTTCGATGGCCATGTTCTGGAGCTGGTTCGTGCGGGAATCCTCGGCGTTCAGGTCGCGTGCGTACCGGAGCGCGCTTTGCAGCATCGGCTTGGCGGCCGCGGCCCAGTCCACGTTGCTGGCCTCCCTGGCCTGTCGGGCCAGCAGGAAGGACACCCCGCCCAGGTGGAAGAACGCGTCGTAGCCGCGCGGATCGACCGAGATCTTGGAGAGCAGCGTGGATTGCACCTGCCCGAGCCGCAGGATGCGTTTTTCGGTGTCCGGTTCTTTCTGCAGGTCCGCCAGGCGGATGGTCTCGATTTCGCGGTCCACCCAGGCACGTCCGGCTTCCAGGGTTCCGGAAAACCGCTGGGTCCGGAGGGTTTCGACCGCCAGCTGGTGCGCGGCTTCGGCGCGACTCCCTTCGCTGGGGCGATCCAGGATCAGCGTCTGGGTGCTGCCCTTGGGGTGGATCAGCACGAAGCGTTCCTGGGTGCGCACGCGGCCCGTGGCCGACAGGAAGAGGCCGCGGGGACGCTCGGAGGCGGGAAGTCCAGGGTTCTGCACGTCGAACCACCGCAGTTCCCAGCGCGCGCCGGGGCCCGCCTCCATGCCCATCTCGCGCAGGTGTTTGCCCAGCACCGTGGTGCGCAGGTGCAGGCACCGGGGAGACAGGCGCTGCGCGAGCGGTCCCGCCACGCAGCTCTCCAGGGTTTCGGGCAGAAGCTCGCGCACGGGCGTCAGCGGACCTTCGAGCGTGAGGCGGATGTCGGGAGAATCCCAGCGCGCCACGATGTGTCCGACGAAATGCTGCGGCGGTCCCTTTTCGTAGGGCAGCGACCACAGCACGGGGTGGCCCTCGAAGGCGCCGGGCCACGCGCCCATCAGGTAGAAGAACGGAGTCACACGCCAGCGGGCGGGCGCCTGCTCGGAGGCTGCCAGTCCCGAAAGCCCCCAGGGTTCGGCCTGGATCCAGGCCGGATGCGAAAGCACCTGGCTCTGCACTCCGTGTGCTGCCGCCCAACCCAGGGCCAAGGTGGCGAGCACCGCAACGGTCAGCGGCTGGCCCTCGAGCAGCTGCATCTGGTTGAGGCGCGTTTTGCCGTCCAGGTGGATTCTGCGCAGACCCCACAGGCGCTGTCCCACCGTTCCCTTCAGGAGCCTGCGCTGCGCGGCCACGGCCAGCGCACCAAGCCCGGCCCAGCCGATGAGCAGCCCCAGGTGCGGCATCGGCGGAAGGCCCGAAGCCCGGAGAAGGAGCAGTCCGAGCAGTGCCATCCAGGTCGCGTCGGTTAAGGCGGCGATCGCGCGAAGAGCCCCGGTGGCTGGACGATAAAGGGCCTGCGAACCGCGGACTTCCAGATGCTCCGTCATTTGACTCCTTCAAAGGTGGGCAAGTAGACTTCCCTTACATGATTCCGGTGGTGCGCGACGATGGCAAGGCCTGGGTGCCCGTCAGCGGCCTGACGCGAACCTTCACGCTCTTGGAGACTGCAATGAACTTGGCTTCCTGGATCGGAACGTTTCTGGGTCTTCTGGCCCTGGTGGGCGGCCAGTGGCTGGAAGGCGGGCATGTCGGCCAGATCGTGCAGGGAACCGCGGCCTTGATCGTGCTGGGCGGGACCCTGGGGGCGACGCTGCTGGCATTCCCCATGGAAGACGTGCGCCGGGCCTTTGAGCTGCTGCCGCTGGTCTACCGGAATGAAGCTCAGAACGTGGGGCCCCTGATCGCGGAGATTGTCCAGGTGGCCACCACGGTCAGGCGCGACGGCCTCATTGCCGTCGAAGCCACGCGCGCGCAGATCGCGGACCCGCTGCTCAAGCGCGGAATCAAGTACGTGATCGACGGCTTTGATGCGGCCGCCGTCCGCGAAATCCTGGAATCCGAGATCGAGCGCGGGTTGGACGACGACGAGCGCGCGGCCCGGGTGTTTGAAGGTGCCGGCGGCTACGCGCCCACGATCGGGATCCTGGGCGCGGTGCTGGGCCTGATCCATGTCATGACGCTGTTGAATGAGCCTTCGCGCATCGGCGAAGGCATCGCCGTGGCCTTCGTGGCCACGGTTTATGGCGTGGCGTTGGCGAACCTGGTGCTCCTGCCGTGGGGCGCCAAGCTGAAGCGCATTGCCGAGCAGCGCGTGGTTTCGCGCGAGCTGGTGCGCCTCGGCCTGGGCGCCATCCAGGAAGGTCTGAATCCGCTCTTCATCCAGGAACGCCTGTGGGCGCACGCCGGAGGCCGCCGGTGAGGCGTCGTCGTCCGGGCGGCGAGGGAGCCAGCCACGAGCGCTGGCTGGTTTCGTACGCGGACCTGATCACGCTGCTCTTCGCGCTATTCGTGGTGATGTACGCCATGTCGCGGGCCGACGCCGTGCGATTCAAGCAGGTGGCCGAGGGCCTGCGCCGCGCGTTTGCCGAAGGCGCCTTGCCCAGTTCGGCGACGCCGGTGCCGGGCCTGAGTCGCGACGAAGGCCCGGGCGCCGCGCCGGACGCGAAGCCTTCCGGCCAAGCCCAGGCGGCTTCGGCCCAGGGAGGCGCATCGTCGCCATTCGCGGACACGGGCGCTGCCGCTGCGGCCCTGGGGGCCCTGCGGGATCGCCTGCTGACGGCCGTGGGCGCCGAGCTGGGTTCGGGCGCCTCCTCCGATGCCGTGCAGGCCGAAGAGCGTCCCGAGGGGCTGCTGCTGCGCCTGGGAGTGCAGGGAATGTACGGCCCCGGCCGTGTGCAGCCGGACCCGGACCTGCTGCCGCTGGTGGATCGGCTGGGCAGGGAGCTGCGTGAGTCGGGCCTGGCGGTGAGGATCGAAGGCTACACCGACCCGGACGAGCCGGGCACGGGCTGGGCTTTGGGGGCGCAGCGTGCGTCCTGGGTGGCGGATCGCTGGATCCGGAATTTGAAATGGGAGCCCCGGAAAATCGGGGTGGTGTCGTTTGCATCGAATCACCCTTGGGCCGAGGGTGGATCCGAGAAAACGGCGCCCCTGAATCGTCGAATCGAAATTCGGATTCTGAAGTCGGATCGATAGGTTAAAGCGGCTCCTAAAACCGACTTGAACGATCAACTTAATAATTTTAAGATCTCTTTACATTCTCGGCATCGGTTGGGGAGTGGGTTCGAAGAATGGGTTCGGAGAGAGGTCAAAGATGGGCAAGCACGCGGGATTCAGCACAGCAGCCGTTTTGGGGTGCCTTCTCGTGACGGGGGCTTTTCCTGCCCGGGCCCACGCCCGCCGCCAGACGCCGCCCGGGGTGGCCCCGGCCGACCCCGTCCGCAAGGTGGAGCTCGCCCCCGTGGCGTCGCGCAGTTTCCAGCTGCCCAATGGCCAGCGCGCGCAGCTCGATGTGTACCTGCAGGACCTGGTGCGCGCAGCCCTGGCGCAGACGCCCAACCTGCGCGCGCTGGAGCCGGGCTCCGTGGGCGGGCCGGGGCTCGGGCAGTGCGGTCGGCACCTGGTGCTCGAAACCCAGCTCACGGCCATCCAGCTGGACGTGAACCAGTTCGGTTTCTCGTTCGGCTATTCGCCGGGCGGCGAGC
>CANFHS010000155.1 GCA_947446835.1 Bacteriovoracaceae bacterium | reverse complement strand
TGGCGCTCCGGGCCTCGCCCGGCGGGCGGCACGACAGCAGGACCTGGATGCAGTCATCGAGCAGGACCTCGGCGTCCCCTCGGAAACGCAGGGGCAGGAGCTGCACCTCCTCGCGCATGCGCTCCAGGACCACGCTGGAAAGGGCGGGCGAATAATAGTCCATGGCCCTGCCCGGCATGTTGTGGGCCTCGTCGATGACCAGGTTCGGTTTGCCCTCCTGGCCCACCCGCAGGTGGTTCAGGCGCCTCAGCGCGCTCCGGGGGCCGAACACGTAGTTGTAGTCGCAGATCACCACGTCGGCTTCGTGCGAGGAATCCAGCTGGAGCTCGAAGGGACAGACCTGGTGCTCCTCGGCCAGCTTCCTGAAGGTGTCGGCCGTGAGCTTCTTCTTGCGGGCCAGGACCTCATGGAGCTTGTTCTCGTCCACCTTGGCGTAGTGGTCCTTGGCGAATTCGCAGTACTCGGGATTGCACAAGGGTTCTGCCTTCATGCAGATCTTGCCCTTGGCCGTGATGGTCAGGCTCTTGAGCCTGGAGCCCGTGTTCTGGAAGCGCTCCACCGCGTCTTCGGCCACCGAGTGCTGGCTGTTCTTGGGAGTGACGTAGACCACGCGCTGTCCGCGGCCCAGCGCCTCCTTGAGCGACGGATAAAGGACGCCTGCCGTCTTGCCTAGGCCGGTGGGCGCCTGCAGCAGCATGCGCTTGCCCTCGCCCATGCCGGATTCGATGGTCTGGATGAGCTCCTGCTGCCCGGGTCTCGGCCTCTCGAAGGGAAAGGGGAAGCTCGTGGCCACCTTGCGGCGCCGATTGGCCCTTTTTTCGGCCTGGGCGGCTTCCTCGACCAGCTCATCGAGCCTGAGTTCCAGCCACTTCTCGTAACCCGCGACGTCGAGCTCCAGCTCCAGGTCCCGCGATTCGCCGTTCCGGCTCGAGACCAGGTGGAAGCTCAGGTCGGCCTCTTCGCGGGTCTGGAGCCAGTGGAAGTAGCCATACGTCCGCAGCTGCAGGCAGTAGGGATGGAGCCCCTGGGCGTCCTCGAGCTTGCGGGCCAGGTCGTGCACCTGGAAGGCGCTCTTGATTTCCTCGATGTGGAGTGGCTCGTTGCGGAACACCCCGTCCATGCGGCCGCCGATCCGGAAGGTGTAGCCTCCGCGCTCGAATTCCTGCTGGATGGGAACTTCGGCCTCGTACTCGTCGTGATCGTCGCCCCGTTGCTTCTGCACCCGCTGGTGGATCTCCATGCCCTCGAGCATGGAGCGGCTGCCGTAGCCGGAGTGGGTTTCGATGCTGCCGGTCCTGGGGACGGGCAGCGCGAACTCACGGATCGGCAGCTCAATGAGGGTCATCGGGCGGGACCATACCACGGGGGCCTTTCTTGTTTGGCGCCTTCTGGTATACCTCCCATTACCCGATGAAAAAGCTGATCCGAGGCATTGTCGACTTCAGGCACAAGGTCCGGCCGGACTACCGGGAAACCTTTGCCAAGCTGGCCCTGGGCCAGAAACCGGACGTGCTTTTCATTGCCTGCTCGGACAGCCGGGTGGTGCCCAACCTGTTTGCTTCGTCCGACCCCGGTGACCTGTTCGTGCTGAGGAATGTGGGAAACATGATCCCGCCCTGCGGTCCGGACGGGGTTTCAGTGAGCGACGAGTCCGAGGCTGCGGCCATCGAATTCTCCCTGATGGGCTTGAACGTGAACGACATCATCGTTTGCGGACATTCCGAATGTGGGGCCATGCTGGCCATCCATGAGCGCCGGGCCATCCCCAATCACCCCCATTTCAACAGCTGGCTGAAGCACGGACTGTCCGCCTATGCGCGCCTGAAGGGGTTGGCGCCGGAGGCCTGCCCCCAGGGCATGGCCCCTCACAATGTGCTGTCACAGATCAATGTTCACGAACAAATCCGGCACCTTATGAGCTACCGTGTGGTCCGGGAGCGGGTCGAGGCGGGCAAGCTGAGGATCCATGGCTGGTGGTTCGACATCGCCAATGCGGACGTCTATTCCTGGAACGAGGAGGCTCAAGCGTTCCGGCTGATCGATGACGACGAGGCCGCCCGGATCATGGCAAAGCTGGATAGTCGCAATTCTTGACTGAACCTTCCAGGTTTTTGTGCTATCCCATTACCCTGAAGCGTGTTAATTACACACGCGTTATTGTTAGTCGCCATCGAGTTTGCGAGCATAGTGCTCAAGTCCTCTATGTCGGCACCCAGAGCCTTACTAGGAGGATATATGGGCAAGAAACTCTACGTCGGCAACCTGCCGTTCTCTGTTACCGATCAATTCCTGGCGGACACGTTCGCCCAGTGCGGAACTGTCGAATCCGCCAAGGTCATCATGGACCGCGAAACCGGCCGCAGCAAAGGATTCGGCTTCGTCGAGATGTCGTCCGACGCTGAAGCCCAGGACGCGATCTCGAAGTTCAACGGCGGCGACTGCGACGGTCGTACCCTCACCGTGAACGAAGCCCGTCCGATGGAGCCCCGCACCGGCGGCGGCGGCGGCGGCGGCCGTGGTGGTTTCGGTGGTGGCGGCGGCGGTCGTGGCGGCTTCGGCGGCGGCGGCGGTCGTGGTGGTTTCGGTGGTGGCGGCGGCGGCCGCGGCCGTTACTGATTCCCCGAGATCGTGATCGCGCGGCTTGATCCGCGCGGCTGATCCAATCTGTCTGCGCCCGCGTGGGGCGGCCCATTCCAGGGCCCACCTGCCGCGGGCGCAGCCTTTTCAAGAGGCTCTTTTCCTTTGCTCGATTTCAACTCCTTCCAGCTTCCCACCTCGGTCCAGCGTGCCCTGGCGGACATGCAGTTCGTCCAGCCCACGCCCATCCAGGCCCAGGCCATCGCGCCCGGTCTGGAAGGCCGCGACCTGATCGGTTGCGCCCAGACGGGAACTGGCAAGACCGCGGCTTTTTCGATCCCCACCCTGGTGCGCCTCCTGGCGCAGCCCCAGACGCTGGGCCTGGTGCTTGTGCCCACGCGCGAGCTGGCCCTCCAGATCCAGGAATTCTGGCAGAAACTGACTCTTCACACTCCCGGCGCCCAGAGCGTGGTGCTGATCGGCGGCGTGCCCATGCAGGGCCAGATCCGCGCCCTTCAGCGGTACCGCCCGCGCCTCATCATCGCCACACCGGGCCGGCTGATCGACCACCTGACCCAGAAGACCGTGGAGCTGTCCCGCTGCGCGGTGCTCGTGCTGGATGAGGCCGATCGCATGCTGGACATGGGCTTTGCCCCGCAGCTTTCGCGCATCCTGCGCGTCCTTCCGCGCACGCGCCAGAACCTGCTTTTTTCGGCCACCTGGAGCCCCGAGCTGGACCGCCTGACCGCCAAGGATCTGCAGGATCCGGTCCGGGTCACCGCGGGTGCCGTGTCCCGGGCAGCGACCACCATCCGCCAGGCCGTGGTTCGCACCACCGTCAAGAGCAAGAACGACCAGCTGCTGGACCAGTTGAACCAGCGTGAAGGGTCCGTGCTGGTCTTCGCGCGCACGCAGTCGCGCACCGATCGCCTGGCGCGCTACCTGGAAGCATCGGGTGTGAACGTGGGGCGTATCCACGGCGGCCGCAGCCAGGGACAGCGCAACCGCGCGCTCGACTCCTTCCGCAGCGGCGAGCTGCGCGTGCTGGTGGCCACCGACATCGCCTCCCGTGGCATCGATGTGGCCGAGATCGGCCACGTCATCAATTACGACCTGCCGCAGGTTCCGGAAGATTACATCCACCGCATCGGCCGAACGGGCCGCGCGGGCGCCCAGGGCAGCGCGGTGTCGCTCCTGACTCCCGAAGACCATGGCCAATGGCGCGAGATCGCCAAGCTGCTCAAGCGCAGCGGCTCGGCAATGCCCGAGGTCATCGGGGCGCCCGAGGGCGGCGGTGGAGACGTCGAGTCGCTCCTGGCCCCGGCTCCCGGTGCGGGTCGTCCGGGTGCGGCAAAAACCCTGGCTTCGGCCGGGCCGGGCCGTCCCGGCCAGGGCCGCTTCGCGCGCCGCCGGAGACGCTGAGGACCACGGGTCGTGCTGCAGGTTTCGCTGAGACTCGTGATTCCCGAAGCCGAGCTCGAGCTGACCTATGTCCGCAGCTCGGGACCAGGCGGGCAGAACGTGAACAAGGTGAACAGCAAGGCCGTGCTGCGCTGGAACCTGGCGCAGAGCCCGAGTGTGCCCGAGGACCTGCGCGAGCGGCTTCTGGCGAAGCTGGCCCCGCGGCTGACCCGGGATGGCGACCTGCTTCTGGCCAGTGACCGCTTCCGCGATCAGGGCCGGAACCGTGAGGATTGCCTGGAGAAGCTCAAGGGCATCCTTTCGGCGGCGCTCTTCGTGCCCAAGGCGCGCAAGGAGTCCAAGCCTTCGCGTTCGAGCATCCGGCGGGTCAAGGAAGCCAAGAGCCGCACTTCCGCCAAGAAGAAGCTGAGGGGCTCGCCCCGCGATTTCGACTGAGCCCCCGGACGCGAGCAGCCCCTTAGCGACGCGCGCCCTGCTCGCAGGTGCTGATGCAATCCTGGAGGGCCTGGAAGTTGAGGTTCACCTCCTGGCAGCGCTGCCGGCAGATCGTGGCCAGGCTGGCCTTGACCGTGCCCTGGCAGCCGGCCAGCAGCGGCAGCAGCAACAGCAGCAGCACGGTTCGCTCAATGCCGGGGAAGCTCGGCATCGATCGAGGGGGCATAAATGGTTTCCATGTTCCGGCACGCCGTCGAGTTGTTTCCGGGGCGGAGCTCATAGAGCTTCAGCTGCCCCTGCGGGAGCCGCATGTAGTAGCAGAGGCCGGGGCTTGGTGGCTCCTTGGCGCACACCGGTTTGATTCCCACGCAGCGTCGCTGCAGCCAGCTCAGCTGGTATTGGACCGACGCGAGCTTGGCTTTGACATTGGCGCACGCCTGGCCCTCCGGAACGTAGAGGGAGGGAGCCCGCTGGCTGCAAGGCAGGAGCGACCTCCACTCGGAGTCGAAGTCCGCCTGGGACGGCCGGGTGCAGGTGGCCTCCGCGGCGGAACTCAAGCAGGCGATCTGGGCCGAATAGGCTTCTTTTTCCGTCGTGCAGGTCTTGTCGCACGGGTGGAGCGCGTGGGTGATCTCATGCACAAGCAGGCAGCGGGTCGGGTACGTCAGCAGGTTCGAGGGGATCGAGAAGTCCTGGACCTTCGACAAGAGGTCCTTGAGGAAGCCCGGGCTTGCCGTGGGTGCCACGGGAACGAGCCCCAGGGTCTTGCATGCGAACTGGGTCACCTGCACCGTGCACAGGAGTTTTTTGGTCCTGGGGTCGTAGGAGGTGGCCGTGGATGCCGCTGAACCGTCCCGGGGGCTGTAGCCGCATTTCAGGGCGAAAAGATCGCAAGGCCTGCAGGTGTCCTCCATGGCGGCGGCACGCACAGCAGGAGAAAAGCTCATCGCCACGATCCAGCAAAGCCAGGCGCGGAACAGAACGGAAGGTCGGATCATGGCGAAGTCTTCTCCTGTAATCTGATGATAGAGGGATTTTCCCGGGGAGGGAATGGGTGGCCCGAAGCCTAGAGCTGGAATTCCCGGCAGCCCGCGGCCCCGGGAAGGGGCTGCGCGGTTTGGCGGTAAAGTGCGCGTTCCTGGTCAAAGAGTTCACCTGCGCCGGATTCCAGGGCCTCGCTGAGCTTGTCGAACCGGGTCCGGAGCGAGGAAAATTTCTGGAGTTCGCCCCCGAATTCGGACGAAATCCGGGTCCTGAGGGGGCGGATCGCCTCCAGAAGGTTGTGTTGGGCGTGCGTGAGGGGCCGTGCTTTTTCCAGGAGCTCGGCCAAGTTGCCGGGCGCCAGTGCC
>CANFHS010000154.1 GCA_947446835.1 Bacteriovoracaceae bacterium | reverse complement strand
GCCATCCCGGTCGACGCCCCTGCGGCCTCGCCGGTCGCGGAGCCCGGCCCGGCAAATCCTGCCCATTGATGCTCCTTCGCAGTTCTGGAACCCTTGAGAGTCAGAGGGATCTCCCATGCGTTGGAACTGTCCGCATTGCCAGGCCGCCATCTCGATCGACGAATCCCAGCTGGATTCGGGCTGGAACTTTGCCCGGTGCTTCCGCTGCAGCGGCCACGCGCTCGTGCGGCGTTCGGAAGTGAACATCGTGCGCCTGGACCGCACCCCCCAGGAAGAAAAGGTCCTCCAGACGCGCGAACCGGGAATGACGGTACCTCACGCCTCGGCCATCGCCGCACCCTCGCTGCAGGTCGCCCGTCCCGCGAACCTGGAGCCCGCTGCGCCTCCGGTGCCCGCTGCGGCTCCGGTTCCCGCTGCGATCCTTGAATCCGCCCAGCCTCTCGAAAATGAATCGATGCTCGAAATGGAGATCCCGATGGAAAACACCCCGTCCGCCCGTCGCATGAACGTGTCCCGCCTCACGCTGGGCTTCGCAGCCGCGCTCGCCCTGACCTCGGGCGTTTCGCTTTACCGCCAGGGCAAGCGCATGGCCGAACAGCTTCCGGTCGCTCCGGTGGCCCAGGCCCCCATTGCGGCAATGCAGGCTCCGGCCCAGGCACCGGCTCCCGAAAATGTTGCCGCCAACGCGGAGGCGACTCCACCGCTTTTTGCCAACTTGCAGAACCACCCCGCGGTGATCAGCGACTCGGTGACTTCGGCAGCCATGGCACCCCAGCGCGAGACCCGCACTTCTTCTCCACTCGTGGTCCAGGTCTGGGTCGAAAAAGCCGTCCTGCGTGCCGGCCCCGGCCAGGAAAGCGCCCCGATCGGGACCACCCACAACGAGATGCGCTACACGCTGGCCGATTACCAGGACCGCTGGTTCAAGGTCTGGCTGCCCGCCGCCGAAGGCCAGCCCAAGAAGACGGCCTGGATCCGCAACGACCTGGTGAAGTTCGTCTCGCCCTGAGCTCCGGGCTCAGGACGGACCCTGCGGGGTGCACTTCCAGAGCAGGATCCTTTTGGCCAGGAACGGACCGCGTTTCTGCTCGAAAGGTTCCTGCCGCTCGCAACGGGCATCCTTGAATTCAGGTGCCGCGTCGTAACGGTTGTCGCCCACGAACCAGACCGGCTGCATGAGCCTGGGCCATCCCGGCCCCTGGTGGTCGGTGATGCGCAGGTCTTCCCATTCTCCCAGCTGCTTGCGGTCGCGCGGCAGCAGGGTGGCCCGACCCAGCCCGCCCAGGGCAAAGGCAGCCTGCGAGGCGGTCTGGTAGCGGGAAGCCACGACCGGAAGCGATGAGCCCTGGAGCATCCGCGGAAGCGCGCTCCAGCCGTACATGTCGTTGGTGACGTCGAGCCGGGGATCCGCCGTGGCCCCTCCCCGGAAGGCTCCCGCCACCCAGGGCAGGAGCGCCACGTGGCACGACAACAGGACCACCGAAGACAGCACCAGCCCGTAGACCGTCTGCGCCCGCGCCATGCGGGACACCCCGGTGCGCGCCCAGAGCACGGCCAGCTCCAGCGCCACGGGCAGCCAGACGATGAGCGCCCAATGAGCCTTGAACTCCGAAAACAGCGGCTGCACCAGGAAGACCGCTGCCGGCGGCAGCGCCCAGAGGGCCACGTAGCGGGACAGCACGGGGGTGTCGGTGCCCTGCGAAGGGCGCAGACGCACGGGCAGCCTGAGCGCAAAGAGCAGCAGCGGCGGGCCCGCGATCAGGGCCTGGATCACCCAGAAGCGCAGGTACCTGAGGCCACTCAGGGACGACCCGCTGTGACGGTCATGGAACTGGTAAAGGAGCGCCCCCCAACCGTTCCGGGCATTCCAGACCACGATGGGCACTGCGGCCAGGAGCAGCCCCGCAGCAATCCAGGCCCAGCCTCGCCAGCGGGTCACGGGACGGGCGAAAACCAGGAGCGCCGCCGCCGATGAAAACGCGACCAGCACTCCGGAAAACTTGGACAGCAGCGCCACCCCGGAAGCCAGCCCAAGCAGCCAGGAGCGCGCCGAGGAACCCTGAGCCGTGCCGAAGCAAAGGTCCCAGACCGTCACGAAAGCCAGCATCCAGGCGAACAGGAGCGGCAGGTCGGGCACCATCATCCAGGAGGTGCCAAAAACACCGGCAAACCCCAGGAAACCCAAGGCGCCCTTGAGCAGCCCCGACTCCGGTACGCCGGCGCGCTTCATCCAGCGCAAGGCCAGGGCCAGGAAGCCCGCGGTCAGCAGAGCCGAGGGAAAGCGGACCACCAGTGCGGAATTGCCCTGGAACAGGGGACTCAGCAGCTTCTGGGATGCCGCAATCAGCCAGGCCACCGCCGGCGGGTGGAACGCGTAGCCCAGGGCCGGCTTCTGGGCCAGCACCCAATAATAGGCCTCGTCGTCGGTCAAACCCAGGAGCGAGCCGTGGGTAAGGAAGAGCGCGAACAGGAGCACCGGCACCCAGGTCGCGGCCGAAAGCTTCCCAGTCCCGCCCATGCCTCTCT
The DNA here is from genome assembly GCA_947446835.1 of Bacteriovoracaceae bacterium. GTDB lineage: Bacteria > Bdellovibrionota > UBA1018 > UBA1018 > UBA1018 > CANFHS01. The sequence goes on along the minus strand of CANFHS010000154.1, from coordinate 3,264 downwards.
CCTTCATTCCCCTCGGCGCAGCCGCCGGTGGGTCACGTACCACTTGGCCAGGATCGCAAGCAGGACGGCCAGGATGACAAAGAACAGGCCGTGCTCCACGCGCTTGACCCAGCGGATGACCAGATCCAGGTTGTCGCCCAGGTAATAGACGGCCCCGATGATGGCCGGGACACTGACCAACGCCGCCAGCCCATCATAGAAGAGGAACGTCCTGTAGGGGACGTGCAGAACACCCGCCGAAAAAAAGATGGGTGCCCGGAAGCCGGGCATGAAGCGCGCGGCAAAGAGAAGCTTGTTGCCGCGTGCCTTGAACTTGCGGCTCACCGAATCCAGGCGATCGTCGGGCAGCAGCTTGTGGAAGAACCACTTCTTGGTGAGGCGTCGACCGTAGTGCGCCCCCAGGTAGAAGATGAGCGAGTCGCCCAGCAGGACCCCGATCAGGCTGACAGTGATCATGAGCCCGATGTCGGAAACCCCGTAATAAACGAGCAGTCCCGCGGCGAAAAGGGTGATGTCCTCGGGAATCGGAAGACCCAGGCCGCAGGCCAGCAGGATCCCGAAGACCAAGGCGTAAGGAGTGGGTCCGTAAAAATTCAGAAGAAAATCGACCAGACGATCCATGGGTTGAGCCGGGTTCTACCACGGCCCCTGCGGTCTAGCGATTCTTCTGATTCAAGGGATGGGCGCCCCGGTACTCGTCCATCAGGGCGCCCAGGTCCACATGCGTGTAACGCTGGGTGGTGGCCAGGCGGGCATGGCCCAGGAGCTCCTGGATGGTCCTCAGGTCCGCGCCTGCGGCCAGCAGGTGCGTGGCAAAGCTGTGGCGGATTCCATGCGGGGAGAGCACCTTGCTCGCCGCGATCCGGACCAGGTGGCGGGCCAGGATGCGTGCCACGCTGCGGGAAGTGAGGCGGCCGCCCCGATAATTCACGAAAAGAGGCTCGCCCGGGCCGGCTCCTGGCCGGTCTCCCAGCGTGGCCTCGAGGGCAGCCCGGGCCGGCCCACCGAACGGCACGAGGCGCTCCTTGGAGCCCTTGCCCATCACCCGGACCCACCCTTGGCTCAGATCCAGGGCGCCGAGGTCCAGACCCACCGTCTCGGAGACGCGCAGGCCGGCGGCGTACATCAGCTCGAACAAGGCGCGATCCCGCCTGCCCAGCACCGTGGCCTCATCGGGGGCACCCAGAAGCTCCTCCATTTCCTCGATCTTGATGAAGCGAGGGAGCGACTTTTGCGCCTTCGGACTGGGTACCAGGACTCCGATATCGCGCGAAATCCAGCCCTCCACCCGTAGATGCCGCAGGAAACAGCGGATGGCCGAAAGCCTCCGGCACAGGCTGGAGCGCTCATGGGACTCGTGAAGTCCGGACAGGTAAGAACGCAGGTGGGCGGGCTCCAGGCGCTCCCCGAGCCGATCGACGGTACCTAGGCCCCGCGCCTCCAGGTCCTTCTTCCAGTCGCACAGGTCCTGGGAATAGGCCCGAAGCGTGTGCGCGCTCAGGCCCCGCCGGGTCCCCAGATGCTCCAGAAATTGTTCAATCGCCAAGCCCAGTTCCATGCTGTTTCAGACATTGTATCGACCCTGCCCTTTGAGGTAAATGACGCGCCATGTCTAACATCCGGGTCCACATCGTCGGTAGCGGCCTCGCGGGCAGCGAAGCCGCCCATTTCCTGGCCTCCCGTGGCGTCCCCGTGGTGCTCCACGAGATGCGCCCCACGCGCCTCACCGAGGCCCACAAGACCGGCCAGTGCGCCGAGCTGGTGTGCTCGAACTCGCTCAAGTCCAAGAATCCCGCCTCGGCCCCGGGCATGCTCAAGGCCGAGATGCGGCACGTGGGGTCGCTCATCCTGCAGGCCGCCGAGAAGGCCTCCGTTCCCGGAGGCGAAGCCCTGGCCGTGGACCGCGAAATCTTCGCCGACGACATCACCCGCGTGCTCAGCAACCATCCGCTCATCGAGCGCGTCGCGGGCGAGGTCGAAGCCCCCGCTCCCGGAGAAATCACCCTGCTGGCCACGGGGCCACTGACCTCCGAGAAGCTCTGCTCGTGGATCGCCAAGGCCACGGGTGCCGACGACCTTTACTTCTACGACGCCATCGCCCCCATCGTGGACGCCTCGTCCATCGACATGGGCCGCGCCTTCCTGGCCAACCGCTACGACAAGGGCGACGAGGAAGCCTACCTCAACTGCCCGATGAGCGACGAGGAGTACTACGCCTTCATCGACGCCCTGACCGGGGCCCAGAAGGTCCCGCCCAAGGCGTTTGAAGAGGAAAAATACTTCCAGGGCTGCCAGCCCATCGAAGCCATCTCGGCCACCGGCCGCGACAGCCTGCGCTTCGGTCCGATGAAGCCTGTCGGCCTGACCGACCCGACCAGCGGCCGCAGGCCCTACGCCGTGGTCCAGCTGCGACCCGAAAACCGCGCGCGCACCGCCTACAACCTGGTGGGCTTCCAGACCAAGCTCAAGTACGGCGAGCAGTCGCGCGTGTTCCGGCTCATCCCCGCGCTCCGGAATGCCGAATTCCTGCGCCTGGGCTCCATCCATCGCAACACGTACGTGTGCGGTCCGCGCGTGCTCAGGCCCGACCTGTCGCTGAAGGGCCACCCCAAGGTCTACCTGGCGGGCCAGATCACCGGCGTGGAAGGTTACCTGGAAAGCGCCGCCTGCGGGATGCTGGCCGCCACCTTCATCCTCCAGCGCGTGAAAGGGCTGCCGCACCAGGCGCCCCCCGCCAACACCGCGCTCGGAGCGTTGCTCCGGCACATCACCGCCTCCGACCCCAAGAATTACCAGCCCCAGAACGCGAACTTCAGCCTGTTTGATCCGTCCTTCTTTTCGAGTGCGCAGGGACTGCACAAGGACGACATGAAAAAGGCGATGGCCCGCGAAGCCTACGAGAACTTCAACTCCTGGTGGTCCGCCCATGTCCAATAACTCCCGTGGCGCCCTGCTGGTCGGCCTTGCGGCCACCCTCTGGGCCACCGATGCCCTGTTCCGCCTGCCGGCCGCCGAAACGCTCGACCCCGTGCTGGTCGTCCTGGCCGAGCACCTCATCGGCATCCTCTTCATGCTTCCCTGGCTGGTGCTTGGCCCGGGCAAAGCGGCCCTTCAGCTCAAGCCCCGCGAATGGACCCTGGCGGCCCTGGTGGGCGTGGGCGGAAGCGCGCTGGCCACCGTGCTCTTCACCGCGAGCTTCAAGTACGTCAATCCTTCGGTCTCGATCCTGCTCCAGAAGCTCCAGCCGGTGATGGTGGTGCTGAT
>CANFHS010000153.1 GCA_947446835.1 Bacteriovoracaceae bacterium | reverse complement strand
TTTCGGGCGCGCCACCACCCATGCCTTCGTGGTGGAAGCGCCCAGGGACATGGGGAAGTTGCCCGAAGGACTTTCGGCCGCAAGCCTGAAGGACGTGCTCCAGGTGGGGACGGGCGGAGAGCAGGTTCCACCGGACGTGATGGCGCTTTGCCGCTGGGCCCACGAGTACTACCGCTCGCCCCTGGGCGAGGTGCTGAACGCGGCCATGCCTGCGGCGGCCCTGGGCCTGAAGAACAAGCGCCCCGCGCGCCCCCTGGCTGGGCCGGCATCGGCGGCGATCCCCGCGTTCGAGCTGACTGCGGAGCAGGCTGAGGCGCTGGCGACGCTCGAAGGCGCGCGGACCGAGGCCAAGCCCGGCCAGGCCCGCGTGAGCCTGCTTCACGGGGGCACCGGAAGCGGAAAGACCGAGCTGTATCTCGAGCTCGCGCGCCGGACCTTGGCCGAGGGCAAGAGCGTGCTGCTGCTCGTGCCCGAGATCGCGCTCACCCCGCAGCTGCATCGCCGATTCGAGGAAGGCCTGGGAGTGGCGGTGGGCCTTTGGCACTCGGCGCTCGCGGACGGGGTCCGACGCGACCAGGTGGCGGCCCTTCGCAGCGGTGAGCTTCGGGTCATCGTGGGAGCGCGGTCCGCGGTCTTTTCGCCCATCCGCGACCTGGGACTCATCGTCATCGACGAGGAACACGATGCCACCTACAAGCAGGAGGACCGCGTCCGTTACCATGCGCGCGACCTCGCCGTGGTGCGCTCCAAGCTGACGGGGGCCTTCGTGGTGCTGGGTTCGGCCACGCCGAGCCTGGAAACCCGCGAGCGGGTCCGCGAAGGCCGTTATGGGCTGGCCCGGCTCAGCAAGCGGGTTGCCGCCGGTGGCCTGCCCGAGATCGAGATGGTCGATCTGAAGGAGGAGCCGCTGGTGGAGGGCACGCAGGCCCTGTTCGCGCAGCGCACGCTCGATGCCATCCGCGAGACCGTGGCCCGGGGCCAGCAGGCCATGATCTTCCTGAACCGCAGGGGCTTTGCATCCTTCCTGGTTTGCCAGGAGTGCGGTGATGTCACGGGCTGCCCCAACTGCTCCATCTCGCTGACCGTCCACAAGCGCCGGGCCCAGCTCAAGTGCCATGTCTGCGGCCATTTCGAGATGATCCCCGACCAGTGCGGCAAGTGCCAGGGTTCGGAGCTCAAGCCCATGGGCGCTGGCACCGAGAGTCTTGAGGACGATCTGCCGCGCCTGCTCGAGGGCGTCCGCACGCTCAGGCTGGACCGCGACCAGGTCACCAGTGCCGCGCGCCTGGACGCGATCCTGCGCGATTTCCGCGACGGCAAAGCCGATGTGCTGCTGGGAACCCAGATGCTGGTCAAGGGGCACGACTTCCACGGCGTCACGCTGGTGGTGGTGGTGCTGGCCGACGGACTTTTCCGGTGGCCGGATTTCCGCGCGCCCGAGCGTGCTTTCCAGATCCTGACCCAGGTCTCCGGGCGTGCGGGGCGCGGCGCGCAGGCCGGAAAGGTGCTGATCCAGACATTCCAGCCCGACCATCCGGTCCTTCAGGCCGTCCGCGGCATCACGCCCGAGGATGAGTTCCTGGAAACCGAGCGCGGGCTCAGGCAGGCGCTCGGGTATCCGCCCTTTGGGCGGATGGCGCGGCTGCGTTTCGAGGACATGGACCAGGCCCAGGCCCGCCAGCGGGCCGAGCAGGTGATGCGGGGGGTTGAGCCGCTGGGCGAGGGCGGGCAGCTCGAGGTGCTCGGGCCGAGTGAGGCATTCCTGGAGCGAGCCAAAGGCATCTTCCGCTGGGATCTGCTGATCAAGAGTCCCGATGTCCGGGTCCTGCAGAAGGCGCTCTTCGTGGCCAAGGAGCTGGGCTACTCGGGCAAATTCACCTTTTTGGTCGACGTTGATCCCTACGGCGTAGGATAATTTCGGCCGGGGCGGAAGGAATCCCCCTGCAGCCATGACTGACGACTTCAATCCCGACCATCGCGAAGGCCGAAGAAAGGCGCTTCGCAAAAAGATCGAGCATTCCATCGAGGTCGCCAAGGAAGAGCGGCGTCGGGAACTGCTTCGTCGCCGCATCGAGATGGCGCGCGGGGGGCTGAAGGCCTACAACGAGAAGCGGTTCTCCGAGGCCGTTCGGTCCTTCACGACCTACCTGCGCGTGCTGGAGGAGTGGAAGGGCGTTTCGCCCGGCGGTCTGCAGCCTTCGAACTTCGATCCCAAGAAGGACGTGGCCGAGCTGCTGTTGATCAACAGCGTTTATTGGCATCTGGCCAAGCTCTTTGATCGCATGAAGATCCAGCACGAGCTGGAGTTTTCGGCCTACCTGAGCAAGTACATCATCTTCACCAAGGACCAACCCTTCCAGCCGCTCGTGTCCGAGACGCTGCGCAAGTACCTGCGGAGCGGGCTGGTGGTCCACCACAAGGATTTCAAGAACGCCTACCAGGTCATCACGGGCGAGAAGTGCTTCGTGGCCACCTCGCTCATGGAGCTGGGCGACGACCGCACGGTGCCTACCCTGCGGCTCTTCCGCGATCGGGTGCTGCGCAGGACCCGCCCCGGGGCGATGCTGGTGAGGACGTACTACCGGCTCGGCCCGCACCTGGTTCGGGCGCTGGATCGCGCCCCCCGGCCGGTCCGCCGCGTGCTTTCCCGGGTCCTGGATGGGCTTGCCGCCCTGATCCGTCGTCAGCTGGCTCAGTGAAGGAGGGTGCCGGTCCGTGAGGGCCGGAAGGTCACCTGGCCGTCGCCCAGGTTCAGCCACAGCGAAAGCCAGATCACCATGGCCTTGCCCTTGACGTTGCGGAACGGCACGAAGCCCCAGAACCGGGAATCATTCGAGAAGTCGCGGTTGTCGCCCATCACGAACAGGCTGTCCTCGGGCACCGTGATGGGTCCGAAGTTCTCGCCCATCAGGTTGTTCTTGTCGATCAGGACGGGGTGGCTCTGTTCGGGCAGCTTTTCGCGGTACAATTCGAGGTTGTTGGCGCTGTATTTGGACTCGTCGATGGAGTCGAAGACCTTCTGGGCTTCGGGTCCGCCGATGGCCTCGCGCTGGATGACCTTGCCGTTGATGATCAACGTCTTGTTGCGGATTTCGAGCGTGTCGCCCGGCGTGCCGATCACGCGTTTGATGTAATAAAGGCTTTCTTCCTTCGGGTACATGAAGACCACGATGTCGCCCCGCCTGGGTGCATCACGCTTGATCAGGTAGACCGGGTGGTCGGTGACCAGATCCGAGAAGGGGATCTTCAGGCCGTAGGCGAACTTGTTGACGAAGATGTGGTCGCCGATCAGCAGTGTCGGGATCATCGAGCCGCTGGGGATCTTGAAGGCTTCGACAACGCTGGAACGGACCATGAAAACGAGCAGCAGCGCCAGGCCGAGCGACACGACGTTCTCGAACACCCATTTTTTCCAGTACTTCTTCTTGTCGGTCGGGGTGTTTACGCTGTCTGTTTCGGCCATGATCGGACTACAATAATCGCGTTCCCGCACAAAGTGCAGGAATTATTGAAGATGAAAACCATCGATCGCTACATCGCAGCCCTGTTTTTACGCAATTTCCTGCTGGCTTCGATGGCCCTCACTGCGCTTTACGTCATGCAGAACCTGCTGGGCGATGTGCTGGATCACCGGTTCCCGACCCATCAGATCCTCTTTTATGGCCTGCTCGGGGTGCCCCAGGTCTATGTCCAGATGTCGCCCCCGGCCGTGCTTCTGGCCACCGTCCTGACCTTGTCGGGCCTGAACCGGTCCAACGAACTGACGGCCTGTTTTTCCATCGGTGTCGGCCTGCGCCGGGTGGTGGGCGTGCTGGTGATGTTGGCCTTCGGCGTGGCCTGCTTTTCGCTGGTCCTCCAGGACCGCATCCTTCCGCCCGTATTCAAGCGGAGAACCACCTATTACTGGCGGGAAATGAAGAAGAAGGCCGACTTCTTCCTGGACGTGAAACAGAACAAGATCTGGTACCGCTCCAAGAATGTGATCTACAACCTGCGCACCTTCGATGCGGCCAGGAAACAGATCCGCGGCATGGCGGTTTACACATTCGATGAGGATTTCAGCCTGAGGCAGGTGATCGACGCCGAAAGGGCCGATTACACGCCTGAAGGATGGAAGCTCCGCGAGGGTTCGGTGACCGTCTTCCAGAAGGAGGACCTGTTCCCGCTCAACCAGCGGTTTGCGGAGAAGGACCTCCTGATTCCCGAGAAACCCAAGGACTTCGAGGAGATCGAAAAGGAGGTCGACGGTCTGCGGATCCGCGAGCTCTGGGGCTATATCGTCAAGTCCAGGCTGGCCGGAGCCGACACCAAGGGCTTCGAGGTCAAGCTGCACTCGCGCTTCAGCTTGAGCTTCATTCCGCTGGTGATGTGCCTGCTCGGGGTGCCCTTTGCGACCCGCCACAGGCGCGAAGGCGGCATGGCCAAGGACCTCACCACCTGCCTTGCAATTACCTTTTTCTATTGGCTTTTTTACTCTGTGGGGCTATCTCTGGGCACCAATGGCGCGCTGCATCCGGTGCTGGCGGCTTGGCTCCCCAGCGTGGCGTTCGCGGGCCTTGCGGTCTACCTGATCAGTCGCAAGCAGGTTTGAGATTTCATGGCGCGACTCAAGATCTACACTTTCCCCGATGCGGTGCTGGCCCAGAAGGCCAAGCCCGTCCAGCGCGTCGAGAAGAGCTACCATCGGCTGGCCGATGACATGCTCGAGACCATGTACCATGCGCCCGGTATCGGCCTTGCGGCCAACCAGGTGGGGATCCTGGAGCGCATCCTGGTGCTCGACACCGAGTACGACCACGAGGAGCTGCCCGAAGGGGTGGAGCCCGCGCCGGGACAGGAAGTGGTGGCTGGCGGAATCATCACCAATCGCAAGCCTCGCATCATCTTCAATCCCGAGATCATCCAGAAGGAAGGCAAGATCGTCTGCAACGAGGGCTGCCTTTCCGTGCCCGAGTTCAATGCCGAGGTCCAGCGCGCGGAGAAGGTCAAGGTCAAGTACCTGGACATCGACGGGCTCGAGAAGACGCTTTCGGCCGAAGGCCTGATGGCCGTGGCCATCCAGCACGAGATGGACCACCTGGAGGGAAGGCTCTTCATTGACCGCCTTTCGCCGCTCAAGCAGGAAATGGTGAAGAAGAAGCTGCGCCAGGAGCGCGTTTCTCGCGAAAAGGACCAGGATCTGGAGAAGCTGCTCAAAAAAGGTGGCGGCAGGAAGATCTGAACCCCGAGGGAGAGGGTGCCATGCTGAACGTGGTTTTCATGGGGACCCCCGAGTTTGCAGTGCCTTCGCTGGAGGCGGTGCACTCCAGATTCCGCGTGGTGGGAGTCTACACCCAGCCGGATCGGCCTGTGGGCCGCGGGCTGGAGCTCAGGGCGTCACCGGTCAAGAAGAAGGCCCTGGCGCTGGGGCTTCCGGTTTTCCAGCCCGAGAAGCTGACCCTGCCGGGTGAGTTCGAGAAGCTCCAGGCTCTGGCTCCCGATGTGCTGGTGGTGGTCGCTTACGGCCAGATCCTGCGCCAGAACGTGCTGGACCTGCCGCGCCTGGGCTGCGTGAACACGCACTCCTCGCTCCTGCCGCGCTGGCGGGGTGCCGCGCCCATCCAGTGGGCCATCCTGGAGGGCGACGCCGAAAGCGGGGTCACCACCCAGCGCATGGTGCTGAAGCTCGACGCAGGCGATGTGCTGATGCAGCTCCGCACGCCGCTTTCGTCGGATGAGACGGCGGGCTCGCTTCATGACCGCCTGGCTGGGCTGGGCGCCCAGCTCATCGTGCCCACCTTGGAAGGACTGGCCCAGGGG
>CANFHS010000152.1 GCA_947446835.1 Bacteriovoracaceae bacterium | reverse complement strand
TCGAGAAGTTGGCCTTGCCGAGCAGCGTGTCCTTGAAGAGGTGGAACTGCGACGCCACGGCATCCTGGAGTTCCAGGCCGTCGACCTTGGAATTGAAACGGTACGTCGGCGCCTTGGGCTTGAGCGCCACAGTCGCCGAAGCCGAAACCTGGCCCCTGAAAAGCCCCATCGTCAGCTTGTCGAGGGAGGCCGTCAGGTCCTGGAGGGCCATCCGTCCGCGGATGTCGTTCATCCGTACCCCGTAAGCCTGGACGAACTTGAGATCCAGGGTGGCCAGTCCGGTGGTGGCCAAGGCGATGGGGCTCTGCCGGAGAGGTTCCAGCAGCGCGTCGAAATCGGCCGCGGGTGCTCCCGCCTTGCCCGAGTCCCCTTGGGACAGGGCCGCTGCCTCGGCCTTCTTGCCCGGTGCCGGCCACTGGACCAGCTGATCCAGATCCATGCCGGTGGAGGTCACTTCCATCTGCAGGCGCGGCGCGCGGAAGCTTTTCACGTTGCCCGAAATCCGCAGGTCGTTGGCGGGAGCCTTCAGCGTCAGAAGGAAGCTCTCGATCTGGTCGGTGGAAACCTTGACCTGGGCGTCGAACCGGGGTTGGGCCTTCAGACCAGGCGCCTTGGCCGTGAGTTCCTTGACCGCGAGGTTCGCTCGATAGTTGATCTGGCTCACGGGCCCGTCGGCCGCCGCATCGAAGCTCATCGTTCCGGCAAGCTCGGTGTCCTTGAGCGCGGGAAGCAGCTCGGTCCAGGGCTTGAGATCCACGGCGTTGGACTTGAGCTTGAGCTGAAGCGCGAGCGGCGCACCGGGGGCCGCCTGGGTCAAACCGCCTGAGCCTTCCAGTTCGGCATTGAAGAAGCGCAGGCGCACCTTCTCGAACTGACCCCGGCTGGAAGAGCCCTGGAAAGCCACCTCGGCATTCGCCGGCAAACCCTTCTTTTTCTCGAAGGTGCCTGGCATCGAGATGACCAGATCATCCAGGTCCGCCTTGAACCGCGCGGAAATCCCATCCACCCTGCCCGCCTCCACTCGGGTTTCCAGCTGGCCATCGAGGCGCGCGGGCCCCTTCACCACGAGGGACTTGCCCATCCGGGTATCGAGAAAGGCGGAAAGCTGGATTTCGGTGGGACGGCTCAGCGAAAGGTCCTTGATGCGCAGGTTGAGGTCCTGGATGCGGCTGGAGAGCTGGGAGGCCTCGTCGACATAGGAGATCTGCGCCTCGCGCACATCGACGCCCAGGCGGGCGCGCGTGGCCAGCGCAGGCAGGGCGATGGCCTGCTCCTGGCCCCGCGGCTGGGCCTGGCTTCCGGTGGGGGCGCCAGGCGTGGCTGCGGATTCCTTCATCAGGCCCAGGACGTTCATCTGGCCAGCCTTGTCCTTGACCGCGGCGACTTCGGGGCGATCCAGGTGAAGCGTCAGCTCGGGAGACCCACCCAGGATGGAAGAAAAAGGAACATGAAACCAGGCGTCGTTCACGGACAAAACCGTCCGATTCCGGGAGTCCGTCAGCTTCACTCCGCCGATCTCGATCCGGATCTTGCCCCAGAGTGAAAGCTTCAGCTTGCCCAGCTCGAGGTTCCCGTTCAGGCGCTCGTTGGCGGCCTTCACGATGAGGGGCCGGTACTGGTCCACTTTCACGAACACGGGCACCAGGGCCGCCAGGAGCACGAACAGGCCTGCCAGCACTCCCAGAGCGATCAGGATCTTCTTCTTCATGACGTGACCTTCTTTCGGATCAGTTCCTGGATCAAGGCGGGATTCGCCTTGCCTCCCGACTTCTTCATGACCTGCCCGGTGAAAAAGCCCAGCAGCTTGTCCTTGCCTGACCGCAGCTCGGCCGCCTGGCCCGGATTGGCCGCCCACACCTCATCCACCCAGCGTTCCAGCTCGCCCAGGTCAGACACCTGCCTGAGCCCTTCGCGGTCCACGATGGTAGCCATGGCGTGGCCTGTCTGCCAGGCCACGCCCAGCGCCTGCTTGGCGCCGGTCGACGAGACCTGTCCGGCCTGGACCAGCATCACCAGCTCGGCCAGATGAGTTGGCGTCAACCTGGACTGGCCGATCTCGATGCCTTCGTCGTTCAGCCGGCGTGCGACCTCACCGGTCAGGAAATTGGCCACGGGCTTGGCGGAAGCTCCCAGCGCGACAGTGCGCTCGAAAAACTCCACCAGGCCGGCCGAAGAGGTCAGCACTCCGGCGTCGTAGGGAGAAAGCCCGAGTTCGGCCACGTAGCGGGCGCGCCTCTGGGCCGGCAGCTCGGGGAGCGCGCGGCGCACCTCCTCGATCCAGGCCTCGGAAAGTTCGACGGGAAGGAGATCGGGTTCCGGAAAGTAGCGGTAATCCTGCGCCTCTTCCTTGGAACGCAACGAAACCGTCACGTCGCGATCGGGGTCGTAGCCGCGGGTCTCCTGCAGGACCTTGCCCCCCGAGCGGAGGATCGCGGTCTGGCGCGAAATCTCGTGCTCGATGGCCTTCTCGACGAAGCGGAACGAGTTGACGTTCTTGACCTCGGCCCGCGTCCCCAGGACGGGCGAGCCCTTGGGCCGGACGGAAACGTTGGCGTCACAGCGGAAGTTGCCTTCCTGCATGTTGCCGTCGGAGATGCCCAGCCACGTCACGATGCCATGCAAGGCACGCAGGTAGGTTCCGGCTTCCTCGGCGGTACGGAGGTCGGGATGCGAAACGATTTCGATGAGCGGAACACCGGCCCGGTTCAGGTTCACCGCGGTGGACTGCGCCGAATGGACGCTTTTTCCGGCGTCCTCTTCCATGTGGATGCGCTGGATGCGGATTTCGCGCGACTGGTCGCCGGCCTGGATGGCCAGACGCCCGTCCTCGCACAGGGGGCGATCATACTGCGAAATCTGGTAGCCCTTGGGCAAATCCGGATAAAAGTAGTTCTTGCGCGCAAAAACGTGCGTGCGGTTGATCTGGCACCCCAGCGCCAGTCCCGCGCGGAGGGCATGATCCACGGCCTTGCGATTCAGCACCGGAAGGGCGCCCGGGTGCCCCGCACAGACGGGGCAGGTATTGGCGTTGGGCGGAAGCTCCGACACCGAAACGCCGCCGGGAGGGCGCGCAGGACAGGAGCAGAAGATCTTGGAATCGGTGGCCAGCTGGCAGTGCACTTCCAGGCCGATGACGGCTTCGAACTCGGCACTCATGACAGGGCCTCCTGCAGCCACTGGGCCGCCGCCAGCACGCGCCCATCCCCGAACGCGGGCCCGGTGAGCTGGAGCCCGATCGGAAGCTGCTGCGAATCCTGCCCGCAGGGAACCGAGATGGCCGGCAGCCCCGCCAGATTGGCGGGAATGGTGTACAGGTCGTTCAGATACATCTGCAGCGGATCCTGCGATTTTTCGCCCAGACGGAAGGCGGTGGTCGGGGAAACCGGCGTGGCAATCAAGTCGACCTGGGCAAAAGCGGAGTCGAAGTCCTGCTGGATGAGGCGCCGGACCTGGCAAGCGCGACGGTAGTAGGCGTCCTGGTAACCCGAGGACAGCGCAAAAGTGCCAAGCAGGATGCGCCGTTTGACCTCGGGCCCGAAGGCGGAGCGGACTTGCCGGTAAAACTCGGCCAGATCACGGGCCCGGTCGGCAGCCTGAGGGCGGGTTCCGAAACGGACTCCGTCGAACCGAGCCAGGTTCGAGGAGGCCTCGGAAACGGCAACGAGATAATAGACAGCCACCGAATGGCGGGCGTGGGGCAGCCGGACCGGAACCAGGTGCGCTCCCCGATCTTCGAGCAATCGAAGCGCAGCGCGGGTTGCCGCTTCGACCGCAGGACCCACGCCGGGGCCGAAGGCGTCGTCGGGCACTCCGATGCGAAGCCCTTGGAGCGACTGGGGCGCCGGTTCCGCCTTGGACTCCACCGAGGTCGAGTCGCGCGGATCGGGCACACCCATCACCGAAAACAGGAGCGCGGCATCCTGGACCGAACGGGCCAGCGGGCCCACCGTATCGAGCGATGAGGCAAAAGCCACCAGGCCGTAACGCGAAACGCGCCCGTAGGTCGGCTTGAAGCCCACCACCCCGCAGAACGAAGCGGGCAGGCGGATCGATCCGCCGGTGTCGGAGCCGATGGCGGCCCAGGCCAGGTCCGCGCGAACCGCGGCGGCCGAACCGCCGGAGGATCCGCCCGGCACGCGGTCGGGGTGCGTGGGATGCTGGACCGGCCCGAACGCCGAGTTTTCGTTCGAACCGCCCATTCCGAACTCGTCGAGGTTGGTCTTGCCCAGGATGACCGCGCCTGCGGCCTCCAGGCGTTCGACCGCAGTGGCCGTGTAGGGCGGAACGTAGTTCTCGAGGATGCGCGAAGCGCAGGTGGTGCGAACTCCCTCGACCACGAGGTTGTCCTTGATGGCCAGGGGAATTCCCAGAAGTGGAAGCTCCTGGCGAGGCACCTTGCCGGTGCGCTCCAGCACGTCCTGGGCGCGGCGAGCCTGCTCCATGGCGCGATCCTCGGCCAGGGTCAGGAACGCGTTGAGCTTCGATGCGCGAGCGCGCTCCAGGAAGCCGCGCGTGAATTCGACGGGCGAAAGGGAGCCCTGATCAAAGGCATCGTGGATCTGCGAGATGGTCCTGGGTTCCATTCAAAGCACCGGCGGCACGCGGTAGCCGCCGTCCTCGGTTTCGGGAGCCGAGGCCAGCATCCGCGGGTGCCCCTCCGGGTCACGGGGACTGGGGCGGGCCTCGTCCTCGCGCCAGCGAGTGCCACTGGCCACCGGATGCAGCAGCGGCTCTACCCCTTCGACCGGCACTTCGGAGAGCGCCTCGACGTGGGCCAGGATCTTGCCCAGCTGCTCAGTGAAAGTCGCGACTTCGGCCTGGGAGAGCTCCAGACGAGCCAGCTCCGCGATCCTCCGGGTCAGCTCGGGGGTAACTTCGATCATTCGCAGGAGGGTATTCGCCTTGGAGTGTGAATTCAACCGCCGAAAGTGACGCGCGACGCCAAGGATGAAGGCAGCGTCCCGGCAAGGAAAACAGCACCCGGAGCACCCCCTGGGCCAGCGCCCACATCTTGGCCGGGCGGGAAACGATGGTCCGGGAATCCCAGGCCCGGGCGCCCCTGGACCGAACGCGTTGGCCGATCTGCCGGTACACCGAAGAAGCCGCGCTCACCGCCAGGGCCGACCGGAACGAAAGGGAGCGCAGGCCTGAATTCCCGGAAGCGTAGTATCGATCCGCCTGATCCAGCAGCCGGTTCACCACCCTCACCAGCTGCGTGCGATAGCGCTCCTCGAGAATTTCCTCGGCGGGCACCCCTTCTTCAGCGAGCCAGTCCAGCGGCAGGTACACGCGCCCCATCTCGGCATCCGAGCGCACATCGCGGGCAATGTTGGTGAGCTGCATGGCTATGCCGAGATCGGAAGCCTGCCGGAGGGCGCGGGGGTCACTCACCCCCATGATGTGGGACATCATCAGGCCCACGACCGAGGCCACGCGGTAGCAGTAAAGCTCCAGGCCCTGGAAGTCGCGGTAGCGATCCCCGCGCGCATCCATGGCCATGCCTTCCAGCAGCTCCTCGGCGTAGCGTCCGGGCACCGCATAGCGGCGCGCCACCTCGTGCAGCGCCAGGAAAACCGGCTGCGCCGGCACCCCCGTCCGCGGTCCGAAGGCCAGGGCCGTGGCGCGCTTCAGCTCGGCAAGCCTGGTCAGGCGCTCGGCCGGACCGGGCCGGGCCGAAGCCTGGGCAAAGGGCGAACCGTCCACCTCGTCGTCGCAGTGGCGGCACCAGCCATAGAGAAAAAAGGCGGCGTCGCGTGTCTCGGCCCCAAAAAGCAGAGCCGCGAGCGAGAAGCTCCTGGAGCCTTCGCGGATGGCGGTCCTGCAATGGTCGAGCGCTGCCTGGAGCTCGGGATC
>CANFHS010000151.1 GCA_947446835.1 Bacteriovoracaceae bacterium | reverse complement strand
TGGGTCAGGGCGGGGTTCTCGGCGCTGCCGGGAGCCGGGTGGAACGGTCCGACGGCCCGGGTGACGTCAAAGCCCTTCACCTCGGCGGCGAAGGTGACCGGGCAGTCCTGGGTATCGAACAGGGTGATCGGACCCACGCCCGAACGGCCTTCCAGCGCGTTCGACCAGGTCTCCCGGGCGCTCAGCCCCAGGGGAGAAACCGCCCCGATTCCAGTGACAACGACCCGCCTCACACCCTGGTTGTTCAAGCTCATTCGGTTCGCTCTGCCCTATTTTCCCGGCCAGAGGGCTGAAAAGAGGGGCGGTCCCTGGCCGGACCGGAAACCGCCCCGTCTGGAAAGCTCAGTGCGTCTGCTTGGAGGTGATGTAGCTCACCACGTCGCCGACGGTCTTCATCTTTTCCGCATCCTCATCGGGGATGTCCAGGTCGAACTCTTCTTCCATGGTCATCACCAGCTCGACGATGTCGAGGCTGTCTGCGCCCAGGTCATCGATGAACGATGCGGTCGCGACGACCTTCTCGCCTTCGACGGCCAGCTGATCGCAGATGATGGTCTTGACTCTTTCTTCGACGTTCGCGGACATGCAGATCTCCTGTGATTTGACTGCTTGGGTGTCTTGAGGTTCCCGGCCCCTCAGATGTACAGCCCACCGTTGACGCCGATCACCTGACCGGTGATGTAGCGACTCGAAGGGGAAGCCAGAAAGGACACCAGTGCGGCGATGTCTTCGGGCGTTCCGAGAAAACCGAGGGGAACGCTGCGGAGAATCCCTTCCTTTTGCTCGTTCGTCAAGGCCCCAGTCATGTCGGTTTCGATGAAGCCGGGAGTGATGGTGTTGACCCGGATCTGGCGGCTGGCCAGCTCCTTGGCGATGCTCTTGGAAAAGCCGATCAGTCCTGCCTTGGCGGCTGCGTAGGCGCTCTGGCCGGCGTTGCCCATCTCGCCGATGACCGACGAGATCTGGATGACCGAACCCTTGCGGGCCCTCATCATCTGCCGGGTCGCGGCCCGCGTGCAGTAGATGGCGCCCTTCAGGTCCACGGCCAGGGTCTTGTCCAGGTCCTCGTCCTTCAGGCGCATCAGCAGACCGTCGATGGTGATGCCGGCATTGTTCACCAGAACCGCGACCGGGCCGTGGGCCTTGCCCAGCGCCTCGATCTTTTCGTCCACCTGGGCGCTTTCGGCCACGTTGAAGCCCACCGGTTCGGCGGAGCCGCCGTCGGCCTGGATCTGGTCGGCCAGCTCACGGGCCTTGGCTTCGTTCGACGAGTAGTTCAGCGCGACGTGGTAGCCGTCGGCCGCGAGCCGGCGCGCGATCGACGCGCCGATCCCGCGCGAAGCGCCGGTGACAATGGCCAGGGGTTTCTTTGCGGTTTCGCTCACAGGATGCCTCCGAGTTTCTTGATTTCGGCTTCCACCGCCGAAAGCGCGGCAGGATCACCGCAGGTCGTGACGGCCAGGTTCTTTCCATCGGCCGAGGGGATGCGCTTGGCCAGTCCCTGCAGCACCTTGCCCGGGCCGAATTCAACGGCCTGGGTGTAACCCGCGGCCAGGAAGGCCTGCACGGTCTGCTTCCACAGCACCGGATGGTCGACCTGGTCGACCAGGAGCTCGAACACCAGGCCGGGCTCTTGCGTGAGGCGCGCGGTCCGGTTCGGGATGTAGCCGCAGGCCAGGCTGGACGGACGGGCCGCGCCGGGGGCCTGGGCAAAGAGCTCGGCCATGCGGTCGCGGGCCGGCTTCATGAGGCGGCAGTGGAACGGGGCCGAAACGCTCAGGGGCATGGCCTTCGCCTTGCCGAAGTCGCCGGTCTTGGCCATCTCCAGGGCGGCCTGGATGCCGTCGGTGGAACCCGCGATCACCAGCTGCCCGGGGGCATTGTAGTTGGCGGGCTGGCAGGTGGCTTCGACCGTCAGCTCGGGGTTTTCGCCCGACGAACGCTTCTGCTGGGCCAGTTCAGTGGCCTTCTGGCAGAGCGCCTCGACCTGCGCATCTTCGACGCCGAGGATGGCGGCCATGGTGCCTTGCCCCGCGGGCACGGCCTTCTGCATCGAGGCGCCGCGCTCGCGCACCCAGGCGGCCGCGTGTCCCAGCGGGAACGCGCCAGCCGCGACCAGCGCGCTGTATTCGCCCAGGCTGTGGCCGGCCACGGCGGCGGGCCTGAAGCCCAGCTCCTTCTGCGCCACGCGGAAAGCGGCCACCGACACCGTCAGCAGCGCGGGCTGCGTGTTGGCGGTCAAGGTGAGGTCGCTTTCGGGACCGTCAAAGCAGAGCTTCTTGAGGTCCAGCTTGATGGCTTCGGAGGCTTCCTCGAAGCACTCGCGGGCCACCGCGTGGCCCTGGTACAGGTCCTTGCCCATGCCCACGAACTGCGAGCCCTGGCCCGGAAAAAGCGCGATGATTCCTGGATGGTTCATGGTTTCCTTTCTTACCAGCGCAGCAGCATGCTGCCATAGGTGAGGCCCGCGCCGAAGACGTCGCAGAGGACGGTCTGGCCGGGCTGGATGCGGCCGTCGCGGACGGCCTCGTCGAGCGCGGTCGGCACGGTCGCGGCCGAGGTGTTCCCGTAGCGCTCGATGTTCACGATCATCTTGCTCATGGGCAGGTCGAGGCGCTTGGCCACGGCCTCGATGATGCGCAGGTTGGCCTGGTGGGGCACGACCCAGTCCAGGTCCTTCAGGGTCATGTTGTTGGCTTCCAGCGCCCGCACTGCGAAGTCGGCCAGCGTCTTCACGGCGATCTTGAAGATCTCCTTGCCCTTCATCTTCATCTTGTGGTCGCGCCGTTCGATGACGTCGTGGGTGACCTCGAGGGCGGATCCGCCCGCGGGCGTGTGGAACACGTCCCAAAGCGAACCGTCGCTCTGCAGGTGCGTGGAGAGGATCCGGCGCGGATTGTCGGCCTCGGTCCTCTCGAACACGGCTGCGCCCGCGCCATCCCCGAAGAGGATGCACGACGTGCGATCCTGCCAGTCCACGAAGGTGTTGAGGACCTCGGCGCCCACCACCAGGATGGTCTGGTGCGCGCCGCTGCGGAGGAACTTGTCGGCGATCGTCGAAGCGTAGACGAAGCCCGAGCAGGCCGCGTTGATGTCCGTGGCCCAGGCCCGGCGGGCGCCCAGCTTCTGCTGCAGCCAGCAGGCCGTCGAAGGGACCAGCGTGTCGGGTGAGCAGGTGGCGTAGATGATGGCGTCGATGTCGTCCGGAGTCTTGCCCGCCATTTCCAGCGCCCTGAGGGCTGCCCGGTGCCCCAGGCTCGAGTTGAACTCGGTGGGGTCGCCCTTGCGGGCGATGCGCCGTTCCTGGATCCCGGTCCGTTCAAGGATCCACTCGTTCGTGGTGTCCACCATGCGCGAGAGGTCTTCGTTGGTCCGCCGGGTTTCCGGGAAGGCCGAGCCAGTTCCGATGATCCGGGAAGCGTAGAGGGTCATTGCGGGTTTCATCCTTTTCGGGGCTGCGCCGCGGGGGCGGTTGCTGGGGCGGCGGGAGGGGCGAGCGCCTGCTCGAGGCGTTCGACGAAACGGCTGCGGAGTGCCGTCTGGGTCCGCAGGAGGGCGTTCTTGATGGCTTTGCCATTGGAACGGCCATGACAGATGAAAACGTAGCCCGCCACTCCGAGGAGCGGCGCCGCGCCGTATTCGGCGTAGTCGAGCTTGCGCTTCAGGCTGCGCAGTACCCGCGTGGCCAGGACGAAACCGAACGCGCTGAGCGGGCTCTGCTTGGCCTCGCGCTTCAGCAGGGTCACGACGGCGCTGCCCAGCCCTTCCAGGCTCTTGAGCACCACGTTGCCGACAAAGCCGTCGGTGACCACCACGTCGACCTGTCCCTTGAAAATCTCCTTGCCCTCGCAGTAGCCCTGGAAAAGGCCGGCGCGCTGCGGGGACTCGGCCTGGAACGCCGGGTGGGCTTCGATCAGCTCGACCGACGCCCGGGTCAGCTCGTTTCCTTTGGAGCGTTCCTCGCCGTTGGACAGGACTCCGACCCGGGGAAGCGCCTCGGCCTTGCGCTCGGCCTGGGCATAAAGGGCGCCCATGATGGCGAAGTCGCGCAGGTGCTCGGGCTTGCAGTCCACGTTGGCGCCCACGTCCAGGAGGATGCAGCCCTCGGGCTTCAGGGTGGGCAGGCGCACGGCGATGGCCGGCCGTTCCAGGTTGCGGAGGCGGCCCAGGTTGAGAAGCGCCGAGGCCATCATGGCGCCGGAGTGGCCCGCGCTGATGAAGGCCGCGGGCTTGCCTGCCTGGAACTCCTGGGCGGCCAGGTTGCAGCCCAGGTTGATCGACGCACCCGGTTTCTGCCGGATGACGCGGATCGAGTCGTGCATGTCGATGGTTTCGGAAGAGTGGAGCAGCCGGACCTTGCAGCCCTGGCGTGCATCGCCCAGCTGGACGGCGGCCGCGAGCAGCTTCAGGCGGCGCTTGCGGAGGTGGTCCCGGATGATGGCTTCGTCACCGACGAGGATCAGCTCACCTTCGAGCTCGGGGAGGGCCTGGACTGCACCCTCGAGGTTCGCGGATGGGCCGCTGTCGCCGCCCATCACGTCCAGGATGAGCTTCAAAGCTTGAGGTCCTTCAGCACGGAGAAGGGAGTCTGCTTGACCAGCTTCGCGCAGGCGCAGCGTCCGACGTTCTGGTCGGCCCCGCAGTTGACGCAGATTCCCTTGCACTCGGCCTTGCAGAGCGGCTGGAAAGGCACCAGCAGCTGCAGTTGCTCGGTCAGCACGTGGCCGAGGTCGATGGTGTCTTCCGAGATGTAGGTGATGTCCAGGTCCTGGCCGCCGCCGCCCTCGGTGTCGTCGAGCGACTCGTCGTGGGCGTGGCGGGCGTAGCCCTTGTTCTGGCCCATCGGCTTGAGGACTTCGGTGCCCTGGTCGCGGGTCTTGCCCAGATGACCCACGCCGGCCATGATCGGGTCCTTGCAGAAGAGCGACGAGAAGTTCGGGCGCACTTCCATCGAGAACAGGTTCGCGCAGCGCGAGCAGATGAGGCGGATCGAAGTGTCGATCTTTCCGGAGACAACGACCACGTCGTCGACCTTGCGCAGGCTGAAGTGTGCCTCGATGGTGCGAGGCGTGTTCTGACCCGCCTTCGAAGGCGCGTCGTCGGACGGTTCATCGACCAGCGCCACCGAGCTTCTGACCCAGGCTTCGTCCTGGTTGAAGTCGAGTTCGGTCTCCTGGTCGCTCAGCTCATGCAAAAAAATCTTCATAGTTGGCCTAGCGGCGCACCCTACCGTGCGTGGACGCTGCGGGTCAACTCCGGAATGGGGCGGGGCACCGCTCCCGCCGAGCGGGAGATTTCCCAGAAAACCCTGCGTTTTCGCAACACTGCGGGGGACAGCCCCAGGGCCCGGAGTGGCTCGCGGGTCAGGGCCGAAACCGTCTGCCGGAGCAGCCGTTCCAGAGGCACCTGGAGGTCCCGGGCCTCGTCCTGCAGCCACTGGCCATAGGACTGGCCCAGCAGGCGGCCCCCTCCGGCCAATGCCCCCTCCGAAAGCCGGCAAACCTGGCCGTCGAACCGGATCTGGAGGTTCTCGCCGAACGAGTGCCAGGTGCCCTCACGGGTCTGGGCCGCCGGCACGCAGTCCGAAACAAAGCAGCAGCGCGAGTGCAGGCTGCGGGTCCAGCGCAGCACGGTGCGGTGGACGTGCGCCTGGTCGATGATCAGCTCCAGGTAGACGTCCTTGCGGCCCAGGGCGCCCCCCAGCAGGCCCGGGGCGCGTTGGTGGAAGTTCATGGCGTTCCAGGCGTGGGTGACTCCTGTAAAGCCGGAATCAAAGGCCTTTTCGGCTTGCTCCTGGGTGGCCCGGGAGTGGCCGGCCGAAAGGACCACCTTCTTGGCGCGGCACCAGCGGGTCAGGCCGCGGAGGGTCCCCGGGTC
>CANFHS010000150.1 GCA_947446835.1 Bacteriovoracaceae bacterium | reverse complement strand
TTGCCGCGGGTTTCACGAATGCCTCGGTGGATCTGCTGTGCGGCGTGCCGGGCCAGACCCTGCAGGACCTGGAGCGGGCGATGGAAACCCTCACCGCCTACCCGATCACCCACCTGAGCTGCTACCTGCTGACCCTGCCCCCGCACCACCGCATGTTCGGGGAGCTTCCCACCGAAGAGGTCCAGCTCGAGCACCTGCTGTTCATCGACCACTGGATGACCGCACGGGGTTTTGAGCACTACGAGATCTCGAATTTCGCCCGCCCCGGCCACCAGGCCCGCCACAACCTGCGCTACTGGCAGGGGGCCAGTTACCTGGGCCTGGGCCCTTCGGCCCACTCGTTTGACGCCAGCCAGGGCCTGCGCTGGAAGAACGTCTCGTCGCTGCACAAGTACGCCGACCTGCTGGCCCAGGGCAGCCTTCCGACCGAGGGTTCCGAGCGCCTGAGCCCCGAGCAGCGGGAGCTGGAACGCTGGATGCTGGCTTTGCGGCTGGCCGAGGGATTTCCGGCCGCCTGGTTGGACACCGACCTGCGACGGTCCCGGGCCACCCGCCTCATTGCCGAGGGAATTCTGGAAACCCACCCCCTCCGGGCCGATCGCCTCAGGCTGACCCCCCGGGGATTTGCCCTTTCAGATCAGGTAATTCGAGCCTTTGCTTGATTTTTTTAATCAAGCATTCTAAACCCTTGCCCGTTTCCGATTTGACGCACCCGATTTCGTTCCCATATTGCCTCTGAGTGCCAGTATTTCGCCCGAAGGAGCTGACGTGACTGAACTGGAAAACGGCCTGAACAACACCGAGGCGCAAGCCGCCCCTGAAGCCACCCCGGCCGACGCCAAGATGACCGAGCTCGAGAACCAGCTCAAGGAAGAGAAGAACCGCTACCTCTACCTCTACGCGGAATTCGACAACTTCAAGAAACGCGCGGTGAAGGAACGTTCCGACCTGATCAAGTTCGGCTGGGAGTCGGTGGCTCGCGAGCTGCTCGGCGTCCTGGACAACCTGGATCTGGCCCTGGGGCATGTGCCGGCGGGCACGGACAAGAACTGGCTCGAAGGCGTCCGCATGGTGGCCCAGCAGTTCCAGGCCGGCCTGGAGAAGCAGGGCGTGACCCCGATCCGGACCCAGGAATTCGATCCGAACCTGCATGAGGCTGTCGGCCAGGAAGATTCCGACAAGCCGGCCGGAAGCATCGTCAAGGAGCACACCCGCGGCTACCTCCTTCACGGCAGGCTGCTGCGGCCGGCCCGCGTGGTCGTCAGCTCGGGAAAACCCCGAAGCGACGGCTGAGAGCACCACGGACTTGACTCGAACCTGATCGACACCATTTTCAAAACACGAATTCTAGAGAGGAACTTATGGGAAAAATCATCGGTATTGACCTTGGAACCACCAACTCCTGCGTCGCTGTCCTCGAGGGCGGCGAACCGAAAGTGATCGCGAACTCCGAAGGCGCGAACACCACCCCCTCCATCGTGGCTTTCGCCGCGTCGGGCGAAAAGCTGGTCGGCCAGGCCGCCAAGCGCCAGGCCGTGACCAATCCGGAAAAGACCATCTTCGAAGCCAAGCGCCTGATCGGCCGCAAGACGAATTCGAAGGAAGTGGCCGAGTTCAAGAACGTCGCACCCTTCAAGATCTATGAGGCCAAGAACGGCGACGCCTGGATCCAGGTGGCCGACCGCGAAATGGCGCCCCAGGAAATCTCGGCCCTCGTGCTGCAGAAGATGAAGCAGACCGCCGAGGACTACCTGGGCGAGCCGGTCACCGAGGCCGTGGTCACCGTGCCGGCCTACTTCAACGATGCCCAGCGCCAGGCCACCAAGGACGCGGGCCGCATCGCTGGCCTGGACGTCAAGCGCATCATCAACGAACCCACTGCCGCTGCGCTGGCCTACGGCCTGGACAAGCAGGGCAAGGAACTGAAAGTCGCCGTTTTCGACCTGGGCGGCGGCACCTTCGACATCTCGATCCTCGAGATGGGCGACGGCGTGTTCGAAGTGAAAGCCACCAACGGCGACACCTTCCTGGGCGGCGCGAACTTCGACCAGCGGATCATCGACTGGCTGGCTGACGAGTTCAAGAAGGAGAACGGCATCGACCTCCGCAAGGACAAGATGGCCCTCCAGCGCCTGAAGGAAGCGGCCGAGAAGGCCAAGATCGAGCTTTCGACGGCGAGCGTGACCGACATCAACCTGCCCTTCGTCACTGCCGACGCCTCGGGCCCCAAACACCTCAACCTGCAGCTTTCGCGCTCCAAGCTCGAAGCGCTGGTCAACGACCTGATCGAGGCGATGATCGCTCCCTGCGAGACCTGCATCAAGGACTCGGGCATCAGCAAGTCGCAGATCGACGAAGTGATCCTCGTGGGCGGCATGACCCGCATGCCCCGCGTGCAGCAGAAGGTGAAGGAGATCTTCGGCAAGGAACCCCACAAGGGCGTGAACCCGGACGAAGTCGTGGCCGTGGGTGCCGCGATCCAGGGCGGCGTGCTCAAGGGCGACGTCAAGGACGTCCTCCTGCTCGACGTGACCCCGCTGTCGCTGGGCATCGAGACCCTGGGCGGCGTTTCGACCAAGCTCATCGAGAAGAACACCACCATCCCGACCAAGAAGTCGCAGGTTTTCTCGACGGCTGCCGACAGCCAGAGCGCGGTGACCATCCACGTCCTGCAGGGCGAACGTGAATTCGCCGAGCACAACAAGTCGCTCGGACGCTTCGACCTGGTGGGCATCCCGCCCGCTCCCCGCGGCGTTCCGCAGATCGAGGTGACCTTCGACATCGATGCCAACGGCATCGTGCACGTGGGCGCCAAGGACCTGGGCACCGGCAAGGAGCAGTCGATCAAGATCACCGCTTCGAGCGGCCTGTCCGAGGAAGAGATCAAGCGCATGCAGCGTGAGGCCGAGGAACACAAGGCCGAGGACCAGAAGCGCAAGGAAGCGGTCGATGCCCGCAACACCCTGGACGGCCTGATCTACACCATCGAGAAGACGCTCAAGGAAAGCGGCGACAAGGTCGAAGCCGGCACGAAGAAGGACGTCGAGGACGCCCTGGCCGAGGCGCGCAAGCACCTGGACTCGAAAGATGCCGAGGAGATCAAGAAGGCCACCGAGACCCTGACGGCCGCCTCCAACAAGATGGCCGAACAGATGTACAAGAACGCAGGCGCCCAGGCCCAGCCTGGCGCAGGCGCTCCGGGTGCCGAAGGCCAGGCCCAGGGCGAAAGCCAGGGTGCCCAGGCTGGCGGCAAAAAACCCGACGACGTCATCGACGCCGACTTCAAAGAAGTCTAAGCTCGGGGCCCCATGGCTAAACGCGACTATTACGAAATCCTGGGTGTGGCCAAAGGGGTCACACCCGAGGACCTGAAGAAATCCTACCGGAAGCTCGCCATCCAGTTCCACCCGGACAAGAACCCGGGAGACAAGAAGGCGGAAGAGAAGTTCAAGGAGCTTTCGGAGGCCTATGAGGTCCTCTCGGATCCCCAGAAGCGGCAGATGTACGACCAGTTCGGACACGCCGCCGGTGCCGGCCAGGCCGGCGGCCCCTTCGGGGGCGGTTTCGAAGGATTCGGTGGCGCGGGCGCGGGGGCCTCGTTCAACGACATCTTCGGCGACATCTTCGGCGATATTTTCGGGGCCGGTGGCGGCGCTGGTGCGGGACGCGGACGTCGCCGGACCACGGGCCGCCCCGGCGCCGACCTCCGCACCTCGGTGGACATCACCTTCGAGGAAGCGGCGTTCGGGGCCGAGAAGGTCATCACCGTGCCGAAGAAGGTCAGCTGCGAGACCTGCAGCGGCAGCGGCGCCAAACCGGGCACCCAGCCCGAGACCTGCGGGCAGTGCGGCGGACGCGGTGAGGTCAGCTTCCAGCAGGGCTTCTTTGCCATCACCCGGCCCTGCCCGCGCTGCAATGGCGCGGGGCAGACCATTCCCCAGCCCTGCACCAGCTGCCGTGGCTCGGGCCAGACCCAGAAACGCAGCCAGATCGCCATCAAGATCCCGGCGGGAGTCGACTCGGGCCAGCGCCTCAAGCTTTCGGGCGAAGGCGAGGCGGGCGAACGCGGCGGGCCGTCTGGCGACCTGTACGTCGTGCTCAACATCCTGCCTCACGACTTCTTCACCCGCGACGAATTCGACGTGATCTGCGAAGTGCCCATCACCTTCTCCCAGGCGGCGCTCGGCGCCGAGATCGAGGTTCCGACCCTCGAGGGCAAGGTGAAGATGAAGATTCCGGCAGGAACGCAGTCGCACAAGGTGCTGCGCCTCAAGAACAAGGGGATCCCCCGCCTGGGCTCTTACGGAAGCGGCGACCAGCTGGTGCGCGTCATCGTGGAGACTCCGACCCAGCTCAGCAAGGAGCAGAAGGACATCCTCAAGCGCTTCGAGGAAGCCGGGGGCGATGCCTCGCATCCCATGCATTCCCGCTTCTTCGAAAAGGTGAAAACCTTCTTCGCGGAATGAGCCAGCCTTCCCTCTGGGACGGGCAGCGCGGCTGGGGTACCATGGCCTCATGGGTGCACCCATGAAAGCCGCTCGACTGCTCCTGTTCACTTCGCTGGCCCTCGTTCAGGGCCCCTCTCCGGCCCACGCCAACGAAGGGGCGGCGAGAGCCGCGCCCGCTGCAGCCACCCCCGGAGTCACCGACGCTTCCGAGTACCAGGAAATCCAGAGTGGCTATGCGGCCGGAGCCTACGAGGAAGCCCTCAAGAACCTGACGGCCTTCCAGAAGCGCTACCCGGAGTCGCCGCTGCTGCCCCAGGCGCGCAACCTCCAGGGCCTGATCTACGTGCTGACCCACAAGCCCCAGCAGGCGATTGCCCCCTTCCGGAAGGCCATCGAGAGCTCGCAGAGCGAAAGCTTCAACCAGTTCGTCCGCTACAACCTGGCCACCGCGCTCTACGAATCGGGAAGCATCCCAGAGGCCGGCCAGGTGCTCGAAGAGACCCGGACCGAGCTCCTGGATGAGGACAACCGGATCAAGGTGCTGACCCTTCGGGCACGGGTGAACCAGAAGCAGGAAAAGTGGGCAGCCGCCCTCCGCGACACCCTGGATCTGGGCAAGAGGCTCGCCACGTCCGAGCAACGCCAGGCGCTGACGCCTTCGCTCGACCAGTCCCTCCAGGCTCTGAAGGAAGTCCGTGAGCTCCAGCCCATCGCCCAGGAAAACGACGACTCGCCTTTCGCCGACCTCCTTTTGTTCAGGCTGGGGAGCCTGGCCGCCAAGAACGGCCAGAATGGCACCGCGGAAACCACCCTCAAGGCCCTGCTGACCCGTTTCCCGCAGACCAGCCGATACGCCGAGGCCCAGGACCTGCTGCGCTCCATCCAGAGCCAGGCCGTGGTCGAGCCCCGCAAGATCGGCGTGCTTCTTCCTCTTTCCGGCAAATTTGCCGGCTTCGGGCAGAAGGCCCTCCAGGCCGTGAGCCTCGCTTTCCGCATCTTCAACTCCGACGAAGCGGACAGCAAGGTGAGCCTGGTCATCGAGGACAGCGGCGA
The DNA here is from genome assembly GCA_947446835.1 of Bacteriovoracaceae bacterium. Taxonomy (GTDB): domain Bacteria; phylum Bdellovibrionota; class UBA1018; order UBA1018; family UBA1018; genus CANFHS01. The sequence continues at coordinate 446 of CANFHS010000150.1, read as the reverse complement.
GGACGCGGAAACCGCCTCGAAGGCGCTGGATCGCCTCTATTCCCGGCACCACGTGGTGGCGGTCGTGGGGCCGCTGCTCTCCAAGGGCGTCGACGCTGTCACCCAGAAGGCCCAGGAGCTCGGCCTTCCGCTGATCAGCCTGGCCCAGCAGCCGGGCACCTCCGGGGACAACGTGTTCCAGGCCGGCTTCACTCCCAAGCTCCAGGCGCGCGAGATCGCCCGCTTCGCGGTGGAAAGCCGCAAGCTGAAACGGTTCGCCATTCTCCAGCCCCGGGACCGCTTCGGTGAGCAGTTCACCCAGGCCTTCTGGGACGCGGTCGAATCGCTGGGCGGCGAAGTGGTGGGAGTCGAATCCTACCCGCCGGGAGAAACGGACTTCCGCCAGGCGGTCGACAAGCTCTCGGGACTCTACTACACCGAGGCGCGCGCCCCCGAGCTGCAGGCCA
>CANFHS010000149.1 GCA_947446835.1 Bacteriovoracaceae bacterium | reverse complement strand
CAGGCAATGGACAGGCTGCGGGAGTCGCCTTTGACGATCGCGGTGGACCGTCCCCTCCAGGCGACGGGCAGGTGGTTGCCATCGACCAGCGCGTGGTCGGGAACCTCGGGAAGCGCGGCCAAGGCGCGCTCCATGGCCAGGAATGAGGCGTGGAAAATATTGATGCGGTCGATCTCCTCGACCGTGGCCGAAGCGACGGCCCAGCCCCGGGCCCAGCTCCGGATCAGCGGCGCCAGTTCGGCACGCCGCTCGGCGCTCAGCGCCTTGGAATCGGTGATCAGGCCCAACCAGGCCGGTCGCTGTCCGGGATCCGGGTTCCATTCCCCTGGAATCACCGCGGCCGCAACGACAGGGCCGGCCAGACAGCCCCTGCCCACCTCGTCGCAACCTGCGACGAGGCGGGAGGGGAAACCTGCCTGGACTTCAAAGGAGAGATCCGGAAATGGGCCTCGTTTGGCCATCGTCGGATCTCCCGGAAGAACCGATCAGCTCTTCTGCTTGCCGGCCTTGGCGGATTCGCGCATGGCGGCGGCAGCCTGGGTCTCGACTTCACGCTCGATCTTGGCGGCTTTGCCTTCCAGACCGCGCAGGTAGTACAGCTTGGCGCGGCGGACCTTGCCGGTCTGGGCCACTTCCAGCTTGGCGATCTTGGGCGAGCTTTCCAGGAAGATCCTCTCGACACCCACGCCGTGCGAGATCTTGCGCACGTTGAAGGACTTCGAGGCCCCTTTGTTGCTCTTGGCGATCACGACGCCTTCGTAAACCTGGACGCGTTCCTTCTCGCCTTCCTTGATGCGCACATGGACGCGCACGGTGTCGCCGGGGAAGTACTCGGGGAAGTCCGCGCGGAGCTGCGGCTTCTCGACGAGGGCGACCTTGTCGGCGAGGCCCTTCAGATTGTGGGGCTGGACGCCTTTGGAGGATTTTTTCGATTTGATGACTTTTTTGGCCATGTCTGCTGATTCCTGATTGGAGTCGCTCCCGGAGGAACGACACGTTGGAACATCTGGTCTTGGATGACACCGGGTTTTCCGAAGAAACCCCGGCCGGTTATTTTCCGAGCAGACGGTCGAGAATGATCGCGACCGCCGAACGGACCGAGAGGTGGTTGTACCCCTCTTCGCCTTCAGGCCCGTACACCGGGACCAGTCTCCGGTGTACCTCGGGATAGAAGGCCTCCGAAATCCCCCAGCCGGTACCGAACACGACGAGTGCCGGTTTTTTCCGTCCGGGGTCCGACAACTCGCGCCGATAATCGGCGTAGCTGACGGAATTCGGAGCAGACCGGGCATCCGTGAGGACCACTTCAGGTTCCTCGCCTTGCTCGGCCTGGATGGTGCTTTTGATCTCGTCGAAGGAGTGCACGAGATGAACCAGGGAAAGCGCCTCAACCCGGTCCGGATGGTAGGCTTGGGATTCGGGGCTGCGCCAATGGCGGAGAATCCGGCCAACCAACTCGTGCTGCATGTCGATCGGAGTGAGGATGAAGTATTTCTTCATTCCGAAAGTGCGGGCCGACCGGGCGATATCATGGATATCGAGGTTGGTGACCGCCGTGGTGATCGGCTCCCCCTTCCGATTCGTCATCGGATAATGCAAAAGAGCCATGTAAACCGGTGCAGACACGAGACAAAGGGACTTAGCATCGGCAGGAGGCCGGAGCAAGCCCTGAAACCCGACTTTAGCGGTCTTTCCGGGGGGTGGGCCGTAGCCGGCTCCAGAGATCCGGCCGCTTCCGGGCGGTGCGTTCTTCGCGCTGGGCGCGACGCCAGGCTTCGATCTTGCCGTGGTTCCCGCTCAGCAGGACCTCGGGCACCTCGCGTCCCTGCCACTCGCGGGGCCGGGTATACTGCGGGTACTTGAGGAGTCCCTCCTCGAGGCTGTCCTGGGTCAGGGAGCGCTCGTTTCCGACCACCCCGGGCAAGAGCCGCGTCACGGCGTCGGCCAGAACCAGGGCGGGAAGCTCACCGCCGGTCAGGACGTAGTCGCCGATCGAGAATTCCTGGTCGACGCATTCCTCGATGAAACGCTCATCCACGCCTTCATAGTGGCCGCAGATGACCACGATTTTTTTGAACTTTTTGAGCTCCTTGGCCCACTCCTGGGTCAAAGGACGCCCCTGCGGTGAAGTCAGCAGGGTGATGGCATTTTTAGAGCGACGCGGAAGGACACTTTTCCAGGCGGAGTAAAGGACGTCCGCCTTGAGCAGCATGCCTTCGCCTCCTCCATACGGCGTGTCATCGACCGTCCGGTGGCGGTCGGTCGCGAAGTCGCGAATCTGGGTGGTCCGAAAGGCCACCCGGCCGGCCTCCTGGGCCTTGCCCAACAAGCTGGACTGGAGAATGCCGGGAAACATCTCCGGGAAGAGGGTCAGAAATTCGAACTGCAGGTAAGGACGGTTTCCCGCCTTACTCGACGATTTCGAGGACGGTCCGCTTGCGGAGTTTCGTCGAGGCGCCATTGAGGACGGTTCGGACGGCACGTGCGGTACGACCTTGCTTTCCAATCATCTTGCCCAAATCGACCTTGGCCACCTTGAGCTCGATCACGGTGGTGTTTTCGCCTTCGATTTCGGCGACTTCCACCTGATCTGGCAGATCGACCAATGCCCGAGCCATCATTTCGATGAGCTTGGCGAGCTCACCTAACGGCTTCTTCCCACCCGACCAGCCTTCAGAATCTGACATCTTCGATCTCCTTCCTTGGAAGCAGTCCATGACGGACAACGATCGATCACGCCGACTTTTCCGAATCGGACGCGGAAGATGTCCTTATTTTGAAAGGGTTTTGAGGAGTTGTCCAACCGTTTGTGAGAGCTGGGCGCCTTTGGCCTGCCAGGCTTTCACGGCTTCGACGTTCATCTGCACTTTGTCTTTGGCTTCCTTGGCTTTCGGGAAGTAGTGCCCGAGCTTGGCCAGGTAGGAGCCGTCGCGCTTGGACTCGCTGTTCACGGCGACGATGAGGTACTGGGGGCTTTTCTTGGCGCCTTGGCGCGACAGACGAATATGAACGGCCATAAATTGGATCGAATTCCTTTCAAATCAGACAAGTCGGAAAAGTAGCGGAACGGTTAGCAATTCGTCGACCGACCGTCAAGCCCTGATCATTCGGATCAGCTCATCGACGAAACGGGTCCGATCCCGGTCCCGTCCGTCCGCCCCTGGTTTCAGCAAACGGGCCCGGGCCCCAGGGGGCAACGGGGCCTCGCGCTGCACCCCGGTCAACAGGATGACCGGGACCTCCTGGGCGGCCAGCTCGGGCAGAAAATCGAGGCCGCTGATGCCCGGAAGGATCTCGTCCAGCAGGACCCAGTCCGGCCTCCGACGCCCGAGCTCCAGCCGTGCCTCGGGCACGCTCCCGGCGTCCCAGAGGACCCGCAGCTCACCCTGCGCCCCGAGACAAGTCCTCAGGAGACTTCTCATTTCTGCCACATCTTCGACGATGCCCAAGGTGGTCATGGCATCAAGAATACAACGAAACGAACCGACATGCCTTCATGAGCACCGAGCGCACCAACCTCCTCTTCACCGACCTTTTCGGCCCCAGCAAGAAGAAGCGTTCTCCCCTGCTGGAAACCCTGGCCCAGAACACGCTTTTCAGCGGTCTCACGCGGCGCGAGCTGCGCTACCTGTCGCAGTTCGTTTACGAAAGGTCGTACCAGCCCGGTGAGCCCGTCTTCCGGCAGGACGAACGCGGCATCGGGATGTACCTGATTGCCAAGGGCAAGGTCACGATCCGCGCCCGCGGCCACAAGAAGGACCACGTCGTGACCCATCTGGGTGCAGGCAGCTTCTTTGGCGAGCTGGCCCTGGTCGATCCGGAACACCTGCGTTCGGCAGAAGTCATCGCCGCGGAGGCGTCGCTGCTGATCGGGTTCTTCAAGCCAGACCTCATGGACATCGTGGAACGCAAACCCGAGATGGGCGCGCGCATCCTGATGGCCCTTTCCAAAGTGCTGGGCGGACGCCTCATCGAGACGACCGAACGACTGACCGAGCTCCAGAAGCTCCAGGAAAAGACCGGTGGGAACGAATAAGCCTCTGGACCCGTACCTGCGGGCCGACCTCCTGAAGCTGCTTTTCACGGTCCTGGCCCTGGTCGGGGCGGCCACCCTTTTCCTGGGAACGCCCGCCCTTTCCGGACCCACGCTGATCTCGCTGGTCGCGACGCTGCTGCTGAGCCCCCCGGTCGCGGCCCTGGAGCGGCGAGGATACAACCGGACCCTCTCCATCGTCCTGCTCTTTGCCTTCCTGGCAGCCCTGGTGGCCCTGGCAGGCGCCCAGGGCGTGCACGTCCTGGTCCGCGAGTGGGACTCGGTGAAGGTCAAGGCTCCGGAGTACTTCGGAATGGCAGTGGAACGCCTGCGGACGCTGGAGGTGGCGCTGAGCGAGCGCTTGAGCTTCCTGGGCAATGTCCGGATGACCGAAAAGGTGCTGGCCTGGGGCAACGAGACCGGCCAGTGGTTCGTGAAGAACGGCGCCAGCCTGGCCGGCGACCTGGTGGGCATCCTGGTCATCTCGCCCATCCTGACCTTCTTTTTCCTGAACGACGGGCCCCATTTCCGGAAGCGGTTCTTCCAGCTGGTTCCCAACCGATTCTTCGAGCCGACCTACACGGTGGTTTCGGAGATTTCGTCGGCCATCTCGGATTACCTGCGGGCCAAGCTGGTCGAGGCGTCGCTCGTGGGCCTGATGACCACCCTGGGCCTCTGGGCCATCGGAGCCCCCTACGCCCTGGTCCTGGGTCTGGTGGCCGGCATCACGAACATCCTCCCGTACGTGGGCCCGTTCCTGGGCCTGATCCCGGCAGTCATCCTGGTCTGGTTCGATCCGGGCCAGAGCGGACTGATGGCGCCCCTGCTCCTGGTCTACCTGGTCGCCAACGTGATCGACAACGTCTACATCTTTCCGGTGCTGGTCGCCCAGCTGGTGAATCTCCACCCGCTGCTGCTGATCGCGGTGGTCACCGTGGGACAGCAATACCACGGCCTGGTGGGCATGCTGATCTCGATCCCCATCGCGTCCGCCCTGAAGGTGATCGCCACCCAGATCTACCGCGCGATCTACGAGCGGCGCATGGACCGGGACCGCAGCCTGCAGGTCACGGCCTGAGCCTCATCCGGGCTTCCGCCTGGAATCAGGCCCGGCAGATGATGACGTCCAGATTGCTGGCGCGGCTGAAACCGGGCAGCGAGCCCAGGCGAAGCTCCTGACCTGGCTGCAGGCCAGCCAGTTGTCCGTGGATGCCCGGGGCGCGTTCCGCGTCCAGGGCCAGCGTGGCCACCCAGAGCTTCTCCTCGGGGTGGGCCACGAGAATCCGGTTCTCCGCCTCGCGCAGCTTCCAGAACAAGGTCCAGCCGGACGGCAGCTCCACGCGCAACTCGCGGACCCGGCCGCCCAGGACCGGCTCCAGCTGCCCCAGCAGGGACGCGTAGGCTTCGCCCGTGAAGCCGAGCTTGAGCTCGGCCTCGAGGCGCGGGTGTGATTTCTGCTCCACGACGACGCCCGTTTGGCTCAGATCCAGAGTTGCCATGAGCGAACCCCTATCACTGAAGCTTCACCGGACAACAGCCCGAAGAGCCCGGAGCCTAGGCCCGAGCTCGGCCAGCAGCTGTCCGGCAGAGGCCCCTTGCTCCAGTCGCGCCTCGATTTCGGCCAGAAGCACGGACAACCCCGGGACCTGGATGGAGGCCTCCAACCCAGGCGCTTCGGCGCCGGTTGCCAGCAAAACCCGGGCTTTGCGGCACAGACGAAGCGCCGGATCCGTGCGGCCCTTGCCCAGGTGGACGAGCACTCCACAGGCCTGGATCAGGCCCTTCACGCGGCTGCGCTCCGGCTCCGGGAGAGCCTGCCACCCCACCTCCCAGAACTGGTGGGCCTCGTAGGGACGCCCCTGGTTGAACTCCTCGCAGCCACGGATCCAGTTCTGCATGGGGTCCACTGATCCCGGGACCATCGGCTTGTCAATCGACAT
>CANFHS010000148.1 GCA_947446835.1 Bacteriovoracaceae bacterium | reverse complement strand
GGGATCGCCGTTGACCATTCCGGCCACAGCCCCCTCCTGGAAGCCCGCGGTCCGTTTCGGGTTGAACACGCCCGAGACCACGAACACGAAGCCGACCAGACCGATCACGCCGCCAATCACGACAGCGCCAAATTTTTCGCGAATCCACGCTAGCATCTGGTTTCCTTTCCCTTTAGGATTCCCACTGAGAGCCGAAATCCATGATCAAGTATCTAAAAGAATACCGATTTTATATCATTCTTTTTCTCTTCCTCTTGATCCCGATCACGGCGATCGACACCTCGACGCGTGCCCCGAGGAATCACCGGTTCTATGACCGGGTCATCCTGGGGATCACCTCGCCCATCCAGACGGCCATCAGCATCTCGCTGGACCAGATCGTGTCGACCTTCCAGAACTACGTGTACCTGCTCAGCACCCGCCAGGAGAACCTCCAGCTGGTCGAGGAGAACCGCCGGCTGCTGAACTCCATCGCCAGCCTCCAGGAGACCCAGCAGGAAAACCTGCGCCTGCGGAAGCTGCTCGCCTTCCAGGAAAATTTCCGCCTCGACACGGTGGCCGCCGCCGTCATCGCCAAGGACGTCTCGCCCGAATTCCGCGCCATCCGGATCAACCGCGGCGAGAACTCGGGAATCCAGCGGAACATGGCCGTGGTCACCGCCGAAGGCATCGTGGGCCGCGTGTTCCGCACCACCGCCAACTCGGCCGACGTGGTGACCGTGCTGGACCTGCTGTCCGCCGTGGACGCAATCGTGGAACGCTCCCGGGCCCGTGGTGTGGTGGAAGGCATGACCGACGAGGTCTGCCAGCTCAAGTTCGCGCTCCGCACCGACGACATCCAGCCCGGCGACCTGCTCATTTCGAGCGGCCTCGGCAGCATCTTCCCCAAGGGGATTCCGGTGGGCCTGGTTTCCAAGGTGAACCGCAAGGCCTTCGGCATCACCCAGGACGTCGAAGTCCGGCCGGCCGTCGACTTCTCCAAGCTCGAAGAAGTGCTGGTCGTGACCAAGATCCACAGTGAACCGCTGCTGGAGCGGGCCGAAAGCCGTGAAAAGGAGAAGGCCGAAGCCGCTGCGGTCGCCCGGAGCGGCCGATGATCCGGCTTTTTCTCCGCACGGCCAACGCGCCCGTCCTGATCCTGCTGGTTGCCCTGGGCATCGCCATCCAGACGGCGCTCTTTGCCAGCCCACCGCTGAGCTGGATCCAGCCGGACATCGTGCTCATCGCGGTGATCTGGTGTTCCCTTCGACGGAACCTGCTGGAAGGCGGCATCCTGACCCTGATCTTTGCCAACATCGCCGAGATCCACAGCTCCGCGCCGCAGGGCGCCATGCTGGTGACCTACATGGCGGTTTACCTGGGCGTCCGGGCCGCGGCCAAGTTCCTCGTGCTGCCGAACCGCACTTCCCTCATCTTTCTGACCATGGGGTCCGCCATGCTGTGGCGCCTGGCCATGCTCATCCTGATCCACCTGCTGGGTGCCGGCGCCAACCTGTGGCGCCACACCCTCATCTACCTGTTCCCGGGAGCGGTCATCGAAGGCGCCATCGCCCTGGGCCTGTACCGGGCGCTCGACCGCTTCGACGGGGTGACCTTCAAGAGCCCGCGGGCCCAGCACATCCTCGAGGACGAGGTCCAGCTGGAGGGAGAGGGACTTTAAATGGCGTTTCTCGGGCAAGAAGAACAGATCCGCGAGTTCCAGGACCGTTTCAAATACATCTACACGGTCGTGTTCATCGGCCTGGGGATGCTGCTGTCCCGCATGGTGTACCTGCAGGTCCTCAAGGGCGACGAGATGCGGCAGTACTCGGAAGAGAACCGCATCAAGAAGGTGAAAATCGCCTCGCCCCGCGGGATGATCTTCGACCGCAACCGCACCCTGCTCATCGACAACCGCCCGGCGTTCGACCTGGAGATCGTGCCGCAGTACTTCAAGCTGGCCACGGCCGAGGAACGCGCCGAGACCTTCAAGCTGCTTTCGAAGATCCTGAGGATGCCGGCCAGCGACATCCAGGACGTGCTGAACAAGGCGCGCATGCAGCCGTCGTTCCTTCCCGTGAAGGTCAAGACCGACCTGTCGCGTGACGAGGTGGCCGAGGTCGAGTCCTGGAAGATCTCGATGCCCGGCATCCAGGTCGAGCAGGAGATCAAGCGCACCAACATCTTTGGTGACGTGGCCTCGCACCTGCTGGGCTACATCGGCGAAGTCAGCCCGAGCGACCTGCTGCAGCTGAACGCCAAGGGCCAGAAGTACAAGCTGGGCGACTCGGTGGGCAAGTACGGGCTGGAGCAGCGCATGGAAGACGTGCTGCGCGGCCAGGACGGCGAAAAGCTGGTCGAAGTCGACGCCTTTGGCCGCATCAAGCTGGAGCACGGCCGGTCGCGGGTGTTCCAGGGCGCCGCCGAAAAAGCGGCCGTCCCCGGCAAGAACCTGATCCTGAGCATCGACCAGGACCTGCAGATGGCCGCCACCCAGGCCTTCGGCGACAAGGTCGGCGGCCTGGTGGCCATCGACCCCCGCTCGGGCGAGATCCTGGCCATGGTGTCGCGCCCTTCGTTCGATCCCACCTCGTTCTCGCGCGGCATCCCCGCCCAGCTCTGGACCCAGCTGCTGAACAACGAGCACCGCCCGCTGCGCGACAAGACCATCCAGGACCACTACTCGCCCGGCTCGGTGTTCAAGATCGTGACCGCCATCGCGGGCCTCGAAGAAGGCGTCATCGACGCCAACACCAAGTTCCACTGTGCCGGCAAGATGCAGGTCGGTAACCGCCCCTACCACTGCCACAAGAAGGGCGGCCACGGCGACCTGAACGTGACCAGCGCCATCACCGAGTCCTGCGACATCTTCTTTTATCGCGTGGCGCAGAAGCTGGGCGTGGACAAGATCGCCAAGTGGGCCACCTACCTGGGCCTGGGCCGCCGGACCGGCATCAGCCTGGCCCGCGAAGTGCCCGGCCTGATCCCCACCGAGGCCTGGAAAAAGAAGCGCTTCGGCCAGGAATGGAACGGAGGCGAGACCCTCTCCGTGGCCATCGGCCAGAGCTACGTGCTGACCACGGCCATCCAGCTGGCCAACCTCTATGCATCGATCGCCAACGGCGGTACCGTGTACCGGCCCTTCCTGGTACGCGAGATCGAGACCTACGAGGGCCAGGTCCTCAAGAACTTCAAGCCCGAGATCGTCGAGACCCACCGCCTGCGGCCCGAAACCCTGGCCGCGGTGAAGCAGGGACTCTGGGGCGTGGTGAACAGCCCCCACGGCACCGCCATCCTGTCGCGGCTGCCGGGGATGGACTTTGCCGGCAAGACCGGCACCGTGCAGGTCATCCGCCTGGCCGCCGACAAGATCTACGGCAAGTGCGAGAACATGAAATGGCGCGAACGCCATAACGCCATGTTCGCGGGCTACGCCCCTTCCAACGACCCCAAGATCGCGGTGGCCGTGATCGGCGAACACGCCTGCCACGGTGCCAGCGGAGCCGCCCCCATCGCCAAGGCCGTGATCAAGACCTACCTGCAGAAGTACTATCCGGAACTCTACAGCGACAAGGTCATCGCGGCCCGCCTCAAGGGCGAAGCCGCAGGCCTGAAGCTTCCCAAGGCGCCCGTCCAGGATGACATCACCCCGGACGACGGCAACGACACCACGCTGCCGGAGCCGCCCGCGCCCAACCGAGAGGACTGATCCCGATGACCCACACGGCGATGGAAAGCCCGGTTCCGCACGACGAGAGTTCCCTTCGGGTCGGGCTCTACGACGAGGAATTCAAGAAGTTCAACTGGAACCTGCTGCTCATCCAGGTCGTGCTTTTCGGCATCGGCCTGTGGAACCTGATGTCGGCCACGGCGGTCGAGGACAAGAGCCAGGGCCTTTACCGCACGCAGCTGCTCTGGTTCGGGGTCGGCACCTGTCTCACGGCCCTGATCCTGCTGGTGCACTACTCGTTCTTTTCCAGGATCGCTTACGTCATCTACTTCATGAACCTGCTGCTGTTGGCCGCGGTGCTGGTCGTGGGCAAGGAGTCGCTGGGCGCCAAGCGCTGGATCGGCGTGGGCGGCCTGCGCATGCAGCCTTCCGAGTTCATGAAGCTGTCCATGGTGCTCTGCCTGGCCAAGTACTTCGAAAACGACCGCACGGTCGGGGGGCTGGGGGTCAAGGAGCTGATTCCCGCCGGCCTCCTGGTGGCCATCCCCTCGGCCCTGATCATGCTGCAGCCCGACCTGGGCACGGCCATGATCATCCTGCTGGTGTTCGGCTCGATGATGATGTTCCTGAAGATCAAGCCCCAGGTCCTGATCGCCATCGCCATCTGCGGGGCCATTGCCCTGCCCACCGCCTACAAGGTGGCCCTGAAGCCCTACCAGCGGCAAAGGATCGTGACCTTCCTGGACCCCATGACCGACCCCAAGGGCGCCGGCTACAACTCCATCCAGTCCATGATCGCCGTGGGCTCGGGCAAGCTCTTCGGCAAGGGCTACAAGAAGGGGACCCAGAGCCAGCTGAACTTCCTTCCCGAGCACCACACCGACTTCATCTTCTCGGTGTTCAGCGAGGAGCATGGCTTCGTGGGGTGCGCGGTCCTTCTGGCCATGTACATGGCCTTCATGATCTCGGGGCTGGCCGTGGCCTACCAGTCGCACGACAAGTTCGGCCTGCTCCTGGCCTTCGGGATCATGTCCATCTTCTTCTGGCACACGTTCGTGAACATGGGCATGGTGATGGGCATCCTGCCCATCGTCGGGGTACCCTTGCCCTTCCTGTCGTACGGGGGCTCGTCCCTCCTGACCTCGATGCTGGGCGTGGCCATCCTGACCAACATCGCGAATAAAAAATTCATGTTCTGATTGGCAAGGTCCGGTTTAAACTGGAAGCCTATGCACAAGAATCTTCGTTGGGTCGTTTTGGCTGCCGCTTGCGTGGGAATGGGCATCAGCGTTCCGAGCTGCCCGGGCCAGCAGGCCATGCAGCAGCAGGTGGACAACCTCGAAAAGCGTGAGACCACCACTTCGCAAAGAATCCAGGCCCTGGACACCCAGGTCAAGCAACTGGCCACCGACATGGCCAAAGCCAATCAGCTGCTCCAGACCATGGGGCAGACCGTGCTGGCCCAGAAGGGCGAAATGGAAGCCCTCCAGAAATCGGTGCACGAATTGACCGACCGCCTGAAGCCCGCTGCCAAAAAAGCGGCCCCCGCCAAAGGCAAGAAGCACTGAGGTCCCCGACCCGGGTCCTGGCCTCGGGCCGGGCCTGGGTCTTTCGTCCGCTCAGCCGCTGACTGAAGCGTCGGCTTCCGGGAAATCCCGGTGCTTTTCGGTGCCGCGCGCGGTGCCGAAAATGGAGCGGAGCTGCCCACACGCCGCCAGGATGTCCCGCCCGCGCGAGATGCGGACAGTGGCCACCACGTTGCGCTCCAGCAGGTATTCCTGGAACTGGCGAACGCGCTCGTCGGTGGGGCGCTTGAAGTCCGCGCCCGGGTGCTCGTTGAACGGGATCAGGTTGATCTTGGACGGGATTCCCCGCGTCAGCTTGACGATGCGGGCCGCGTCCTCGAGCGAGTCGTTGAAATCCTTGAGCAGCACGTACTCGAAGGTGATCCGGCGATGCGGCCCCAGCGGGTAGTTGCGGCACGCGGTCAGCAGCGCCTCGAGGTTCCACTTGCGGTTCACCGGCATGATGGCGGAACGCTGCTCGTCGGTGGTGCCGTTCAGCGAGATGGCCAGCGACACGTCCACCCGGCGTCCCAGCTCCTCGATGGCCGGCACCAGGCCGCTCGTGGACACGGTGACCTTGCGCTTGGAGAAGTTCAGGCCGTTCTGGTCGAGCAGGATCTTGCAGGCCTTGGAAACGTTGTCCAGGTTGTGCAACGGCTCGCCCATGCCCATGAACACGATGTTGGTGATGGGCGCCACGCGCCTCAGCTCGTGGATCTGGCCCACGATCTCGTGGGTCTGAAGGTGGCGGTCCAGCCCCTG
>CANFHS010000147.1 GCA_947446835.1 Bacteriovoracaceae bacterium | reverse complement strand
GGGCGAAGACACCTGGCTGATCCTGGCCCGCACCGAGGTTTCGCTCATCAACGAGCGGCTGCGCCTGGAGATCCCCGAGGGCGATTACGAGACGCTCGGCGGCTTCCTGCTGCAGCAGTTCGGCAGGATTCCGGAGCAAGGCGACGAGCTCTACTTCGACACGCCGGCCGGCTCCCTCAAATTCTCGATCCGCAAGGCGAACCCTCGCGTCATCGAGAACGTGCTCGTCGAAAAATTGACGACCGACCAACCGGATCAAACTTAAGTTTCAGCCGGATTTCCAGGGTCAAGGTACACTGGAGTCCGGATGCCCAAGACCGTCCTGATCGTCGATGATGTCGCTTTCGTCCGCAAAACCCTCGCGGCCATGCTGCCCCGGAGCGACTACCAGGTGGTAGGCGAAGCCCATGACGGCGCCCAGGCCGTGGAGCTCTACAAGCGCCTCAAGCCGGACCTCGTGACCATGGACATCGTGATGCCCAAGATGAGCGGCATCGAAGCCACCCGCCGCATCCTGCGCGACGACAAGAACGCGCGGGTCATCATCATCACCGCCATGGGACAGGAAAATTTCGTGATGGAGGCCATCAACGTGGGCGCGCGCGACTACATCCTCAAGCCGTTCCGCGCCGACGAGGTGCTCAAGACCTTTGACCGCGTCCTCCTCGGGGATGACCGCGTGATGGGAGCCCTTCAACGTCAGGACAAGGGCGCCCTGTGAGCCCGGGCTCCGGATTCGCGGAGGCCTTCGATTTTTACGGCACAGGCTTCGTCGGAGAAGCCCCTGTCCAGGGCCCTGAGTTCGCCTCCTCCATGGACCCATCGACGGAAGCCTCCGCGCTGGGAGGTTTCCTGTTCCGGCTGCACTCCGAGCCCAGCTCTTGGCTGGCCCTGCTCCACCCGCGCGGCCTGGAAGAATCCCTCTATGCCGAGCTCGGAAACCTGCTGGCATCACGCGAGGCCGACAGGCTTTCGGCCCTGGCAGGAATGCCCGTGGCGATCTCGCCACCCGAGCCCCTTTCCACGCCAGCCATTGCGCGCCTCCAGGCCATCGCGACCCAGCGCCTGCGCCTGGAGCACCGCACGGGCGGCCATGTCGTGCCTCTGCTGCTGCTCAGGATCCAGGATTCAAGGGAGGAAGCCGGGAATGGTTAGGCTCATGGGACTCGTCCTGAAGGGACTCTTTTTCGCGCTTCTGGTGCTGGTCGCGGCCAACTACCTGCGGATCGGCGGACGAACCCTGTCGGACCAGGTCCACACCCACCTGGCGCGGGCCGAGCGTTCCAACACCGCGGCACGGGTGCGAGGCTGGACGAGCGAGCTGGCGGAAGACGCCCGAAAAGGTGCGCGGCGGATCGGAAATGGTCCGATCCACCGCCTGCAAAATCAACCTGACCAGATCCAGGCCGGAGAACAGCACCAGCTGCAGGACCTGATCCGGTCCGGCCACTGAAGCTTCCCGGGCTGCCGATCTTCCGGATCAGCGGATCGCGGATTCCGCGGTGCCGACCGGCTTCACGGGAGCCGGAGCCGAATCACCGGGCAGGTTCTTGGCCAGGTACTCACCGCAGCGGGTGGCACCCGGAGACAACTGCGACCGCTTCATTTCGCCGGCCTTGGGAAGGCTCGTGTCCTCGGCCAGAGCCGACATGGAAACCATGAGGCCCAGGGTCAGGATCCAGATATTACGCTTGTTCATTGGTTACTCCTCAATCTCGACCAGTTCTGCTGCGGGTTCCGCTTTCGTCGCAGAACCGCACAAGGGCTCTTCAGTGCAACGCAGGTGCCAGGCGACGCGGAAAAATCACCGCTGTAAGCCTTTGCTTTCGGTAGGGATTCGAGACCTGGGCAGTTCCCCTTGCCCCATCGCCCTGGGAAGCCCCCCGACCAACCCCAACAGCTGTCCAATCCGTGGACACTCGGGTGCCAGTTTCAGGACAGGGGGTACCGCGAAACGGCAAAGAAAAAGGCCAGGATCCCCGAAGGGAACCTGGCCCGCTGGAACCGAAACCACCGCCTGATGGGCGGAAAGGAAAAGTCAGGAGCCGCCCTGCTGGGCCTCCATGGCAGGTGCCGGGGCGGGCACATGGACCCCGTCGCCTGAGGCCGGTACCGTCGCTCCGTTGATGCCGTTGCAGCCCACCGGGGTCTGGCCGGTTCCGTGGCTGACAGGAGCGGCAGCGGCGGGCGGAGCCGAGGTGGCGTCCTCGGCGCGCGCGAACTGGCTCACGACCATCGTCGCGAGAACCAGGAAGATCCAGGTCTGATAAGTCACTTTTTTCAGCATGAGTTTGAGCTCTCCCATCTTGATTCCCCTATCCTTACCCCTGAAGAAGCAAGGCCGGTGCCAGGGGCACGTGAAGATTGATCAACGAATCCAGGTGCCTCCAGGCCGGGTCGCCGGTGACACACCGGCAAACCCGCCCAAGCCTTGGGCAGCTGTCATCAGAACGACAGGCTGACTCCAGCGGGCCGAATGATATCGAGCAGGTTCTGGAAGGCGGTGGTGACCTGCATGGCAATCTTGCGCCCCGCCGGGCTGTCCACCTTCTTGATCTCGCCGCTGTTGCTGTAGGTCACCAGGATGCTACCCAGCTGCGGGTCCGAGATCTCCACGGGCTTGGAGTTCTCGTTGTACTTGAAGTCGATGCGCCTGCGATTCTGGTCGAGCAGGCTCTTGATGCGGCCCACAGTGTCGTAGACCAGCTTCACACCCTGGCCTTCGGAGTTCTTGGCGAAAGTCAGGTTGCCCTTGTCGTCGTACTTGAACTCGGACCAGCTGACCTGCTTGCTGTTGGCCTTGGAGAACCGGGTCACCTTGGCCACCTTGCCCACCTGGGGGTCATAAACCAGCTGGGTGATCTCGGTCGGAGTGATCTTCTTGGTCACGCTGCCCCGCGCGTTGTACTCGAAAGCCGTTTCCTCGCCGTCCCGCTTGATCAGCAGGGGCAGGCCACAGCACTCATTGTAGACCGTCTCGGTGCGATCCCCGTCCAGCTCGCTGATCAGCTTGTAGGTCCACTCCTCACCGTCGGCCTTGCGCTTCACGAAGTACTCGTAGCGGCTCTTCGACACGGGAGCGCCGTCCGCGCCCTTCACGTTCACGGCCACCGCGAGCCGGCTCTTGTCGGCGGACCCGAGGTCATAGGCATAGTCGCTGACCGATCCGTCGCGGTCCTTCACGCTCCGGACGTTCTCGAACCTGTCGCGCCCGTAATAGGCGACCTGCAGGGTGGTTCGGTCGGAGTAGGCGATCTCGACCAGGTTGTGGCGCTTGTCGGGGCTGTACTTGTACGAGTAGACGTTGCCGTCCACGTCGCGCGAATAGACCAGCTCACCCTGTTCGTTGTAGCGGTACACGCCTTCCTTGCCGCCCTCTCCCTGGATCTTCTCCAGGCGACCCTGGGTGTTGAACGTCAGGAAGATCTTGCGGTTGAAATTGTCGACCAGCTTCTGGATGCGACCATCTTTGCCGTAGGTGAAGTCGATGAAGTTCCCGTTCTTGTCCGAGACGCGCGCCAAGTGGCCCGCGTCATCAAAGCGCTCGATGCGACCACTCTCGAAGTTGCGCTGGTACCCGCCCTGGATAC
This sequence comes from Bacteriovoracaceae bacterium, assembly GCA_947446835.1. Classification (GTDB taxonomy): domain Bacteria; phylum Bdellovibrionota; class UBA1018; order UBA1018; family UBA1018; genus CANFHS01. The sequence goes on along the minus strand of CANFHS010000147.1, from coordinate 2,441 downwards.
GGGTCAGGTACTGGAAGCTGAAACGGTTGGAAAAGAGTCGGGTATTGACCGGCAGCTGGCGGGCTTGGACCTTGCCCGCGCGGCGCAGCCGCTCCCATTCCTCGGTCCGGAAATTCGCATCGCTGCGCAGCCGCTGGCGGTAGCCGTTGATCTGCTCGGCGGAACCCAGGCTGCCTCCCTGGCGGGCGGCCTCCGAAATGGTTGCCACCGCCGCGTCCAGCTCCCGGGGATTGAAGGCCTGGGGGCTGAAACGGTTGTCGGCGCCGCCCCCGAACTCGTGGACCACCACGCTACCGTCGGCGGCGACGTTCAGCTGGGTCTCGTACTCGTTGCCCCAGCCCCAGCCGAACATGCCCTGGAAGGCACTCTTGGAGTTGTAGACGCGCTCAACCTTGGGCTCGAAGCCCCCGGGGTACACGATGTCGGTATAGCCCACGAAGAAATTGCCGTTCCTCAGGCTCACGTTCGCACCAGCAACCAGCGGAGCGGCCGAAACGGCCAACACGACAAACCCGCGAACCCACCCGGTCTTGGACATCCTATCCCCCTGGAAAATGGCTGTTCAAACGTCGATCTTGACGATCTTCATGATCGCAAAGAACGCCAGCGCTTCCAACAGCAAAACCCCGGCCAGCAGCACCCACCCGATGGCCGTGGTGAACAGGGGCCGCATGAAATCAGGATCAGTCTGGTAGAACACGAACCCCAGCACGGGGGGCATGGCCATGACGAACATGCCCTGGTAGAAACCTGACGCCGTCAGGACCTGGATCTTCTTCTCCACCTTGATGCGCTCGCGGATGGTGGTGGCGATGGTGTCGAAGGTTTCCGCCAAATTTCCGCCGGTCTCCTTGAGGATGTTGATCGACGTGACCAGCATCTCCACGTCGTCCGACTGGACCCGGCGCGCCATCCCGTTCAGGGCCTCTTCAAGGGGCACACCGAGCTTGTTCTCGCTCAACACCAGGTTGAACTCCTGCCGGACCGGATCGGGCATCTCCTGCACGACCAGCCCGGACGACGGGACCACCGAGAGACCGGACTTCAGGCCGTTGGACATGAGATTCAGGGCATCGACCAGCTGGAACACGAACTGGTTCGTGCGCCGGCGGTACAGCCAGTCCACGATGGGCCGGGGAACCTTCCAGCCAATCACCGCCACGATGGCGCCGAACATCAGGCCGGGAAAGACCTCCGGCAGGAAGGCCAGGAAGACCAGCGATCCGGCCCCGAAGCTGATGGCAAAGAGCCCAAGCAGGATGCGGTGCGAGGGCACCTCGATGAACATCAGGCCCAGGCGCTCCACGATGTAATCGCGGGTCCCCAGGCTCTGGAAGCGCAGCCAGTCCAGGAGGCGCTTGTTGTAGTGGTAAAAGCCGACAAAGCAGGCCACGCCCAACGTCAGCAGTCCCATCCACTTCAGCATCGCGCGACCCTCCTTTCCCGGACGATTCCGTTATTTCGAGGCAAAGAGGTTCCTCGAAACCTTCATGCCCTTCTGCTCCATTTCCTCGACGAACTTGGGAATGAACCCGGTCGGTACGAAGCGGCCCACCACCTTCCGGCGCTTGTCGAGACCCTCCTGCCGGAACACGAAGATGTCCTGGAGCGAGATCACGTCACCCTGCATTCCCGTCACCTCGGAAATGTGGGTGATCTTGCGGGATCCATCCGAGAGGCGGCTCTGCTGGATGATGAGGTTCACGGCCGAGGCGATGTTTTCCTTGATGGCCTTGGCCGGCAGATTGAGGCCGGACATCATGACCAGGGTCTCGAGCCTGCCGATGCACTCGCGCGGATTGTTGGCGTGCAGCGTGGTCAGGGAGCCGGAGTGGCCGGTATTCATGGCCTGGAGCATGTCCAGCGCCTCTCCGCCACGGCACTCACCCACCACGATGCGGTCAGGCCGCATCCTGAGGCAGCACTTGATCAGGTCCCGGATGCTGACCTCGCCCTCGCCCTCGATGTTCTTGGGCCGGGTCTCGAGCCGGACCACGTGCTCCTGGCCCAGCTGCAGTTCGGCCGAGTCCTCGACCGTGATGATGCGTTCGGAGGCCGGAATGAAATTGGAAAGCACGTTCAGCAGCGTGGTCTTGCCCGACCCGGTGCCGCCGGAGACCACCACGTTCAGCTTGGCCTCGACACAGCAACGCAGGAAGTCGGCGATCTCCTCGGTCATCGAACCGAAGCCCACCAGGTCCTTCACCTCGATGCGCTTCTTGGGAAACTTCCGGATGGTGATTGTGGGCCCGCGCAGGGCCAGAGGAGGAATGATGACATGGACACGCGAGCCGTCCAGCAGGCGGGCGTCGACGTACGGGACCTTCTCGTCCACGCGCCGGCCCAGGGGGGTCACGATCCGCTCGATGACGGTCATCATCTGCTGCTCGCTGGTGAAGGTGACTTTCGAGATGAGCGGCTTTCCGGCCTTCTCGATGTAG
>CANFHS010000146.1 GCA_947446835.1 Bacteriovoracaceae bacterium | reverse complement strand
GCCTTCGGAAAGCTTCAGGTACGCCGAGTAGGCCGGCCCGGTGTGGACGCGGGGATCCTTCTCGGTGTGGATGAAGGCCGGTTGGTCGATGTACGAGCGCTTGGGCAGCGGCGCGCCTTCTTCGAGGGCCTTGCCGTGGGCATCCAGCAGCTCGGTGATGCGGTGGTACTGGCCGGTGCCGATGAACAGGTCGACTTCCGGCATCTCCTTTTCGAGGTCCTTGGCGTAGCGCTGGGGCAGGCAGCCCGAGGCCACCAGCACCTTGCACTGGCCGGACTCCTTCAGCTCGGCCATCTCGAGGATGGTCTCGATCGACTCCTCCTTGGAGGCTTCGATGAACGAGCAGGTGTTCACGATGATGACGCGCGCATCCTGAGGATTGTCGGTGATGCTGTAGCGCTCATTGCGGAGCATGCCCAGCATGACCTGGCTGTCGACCAGGTTCTTGGGGCAACCCAGGCTGACGAAGTAGACGGAATCCTTGGAAGTGTTCATGTGGGTCTCGGGCACGGCGGCTCAGTCGCGGAAATTGTCGAACTGCATGGGGATCTTCAGGTCATTCTGCTTGCCGCGCAGGAGCGCGATGGCCGACTGCAGGTCGTCGCGGTTCTTGCCGCTGACCCGGACCTGCTCGTCCTGGATCTGGGCCTGGACCTTGAGCTTGGAGTCCTTGAGCGCGGCGATGACTTCCTTGGCTTTTTCCTTGGCGATGCCGGCCTGCACGGTGATGACCTGGCGCACGGAGCCGCCGAAGGCCAGCTCGGGATCCTTGTTCTCGAACGAGAGGATCGACAGGCCGCGCTTGATGCACTTGGATTGGAAGATGTCGCGGAGGGCTTCGAGCTTGCCTTCCTCCTGGCACCAGAGCGTGACGGTCTTGGCCTTCTGGTCGAGCTTGATCTCCGTCTTCACGCCCTTGAAATCGAAGCGTGCGGTGACTTCCTTGACCGCCTGGTTGATGGCGTTGTCCAGCTCTTGCCAGTTCATTTCAGAAGAGATGTCGAAAGAGGGCATGGGCAGTCCTATACAAAATTAGTCAGGCAAAGGCAATCCGAGTTAATGCCCGCAGCGGTAGCCGCCTCCCGGGGCGGGGGCGGGGCCCAGGTCAAATTCCAGGACGCCGTTGAGGAGGCTTTCCTGGCGCACTTCGGGTCGCTCCAGGCATTGGCCGTTGAGCCGAACCCCTTGAACATAAACGTTTTTGGCACCCTGGTTGCGGGCCAGGATGCGCAAGGTGCGCCCCTCGCCCAGGTCCAGTTCGGCCTCGTCCACCTGGGGCGAGCCCAGCCAGTAACGGTCCGTGCCTGCCTGGGGGTAAAGGCCGAGCGCCGAAAACACGTACCAGGCCGAAAGGGCGCCCCCATCGTCATTGCCGTCCAGGCCCTGGGGCCCGGTGCCGTAACGGGTTTGCATGGCCCACCGGGCCCAGCGCTGGGTCAGGTCGGGGCGGCCTGCCTCGTTGAACAGGTAGATCACGTGCAGGTTGTGCTCGTTGCCGTGCCAGTAATGGGTCTGCGGCAGGTTCAGGCTCATGTGGGGCGAGGCGCCGTGGAGGAAGCTCTCCAGCTCCTGCACGAACGGCTCGGGCCCACCGAAAAGCTCGATGAGCCCCTGTGCGTCGTGCGGCGCCGAGTAGCGCCACTGGTGGGCACTGCCCTCGGCGAAGAACCGCGGCTTTCCGGCCCTCCAGAAATCCAGGTAGGTGACCACGTCGGTGGTGAAGCGCATCCAGCGGCCCCCGGAGTCCTTGGGGGCAAAGAAGCCCCGCTCAGGATTCCAGGCCTGGCGGTAAGCTTGGGCCCTCCCGTCGAACTGGCGGGCCAGCGTGAACTGGCCCAGCGAGCGCGCCAGGCCCGCCGTGGCGGAGTCGGCCCAGGCGTAATCGAGCGTCTTGCTCACGGAATGGTCGATCACATCGGAGGGGCAGATGCCTTTTTCCCAGCAGACCTTCTCGCGGCCCGGGAGCGAGGTGGGCGTTTCACCCTTGGCCCCGCGGACCATCCAGTCCAGCGCCTCCTGCGGTTCAAAGCCGCGCAGCCCCTTGAGCCAGGTCTCTGCAAAGAGGAAATTCGCCGGCGAACCGAACATGGCGCCAGCGTCGGCGGTGCCCGAAGGCCAGCGGGGCACGGCGCCCGAAGCGCGCGCCATCTCGAGCAGGCTTTGCACCGAGTCCCGTTGGATCTCCGGCGCGATGAGCGTGTACAGTGGGTGCGTGGTGCGGAACGTGTCCCAGAGCGAAAGGTCGGTCCGGTAGGTGAAGCCTCGGGCGGTCCTGACCTTCTGGTCGAAGCCCAGGTACTGGCCGTTCGAGTCGGTGAACAGCGTGGGCATCAGGAACGAGTGGTAAAGCGCTGTGTTGAAGACGGTCAGGACCTTCGCGTTCCGGCTGCGGATGCGGGCGCGGCCCAGCCAGGCTTCCCATTCCTGGTTGGCATCGGCCTTGAGCTGCTCGAAGCTCCGGCCACGGACTTCGGCGTCGAAGTTGCCGCGGGCGTTCTCGGCGCTCACGAAGCTCACGCACAGCCTGAACTCAAGCTCCCGGCCTTCCTGGGACGGCAGGAGCAGGACGCCCAGGTCCGAGTTCCCGGGATCTTCGGCCTGGGTGAACTCGGCCTCAAGCAGGGCCCCTTTTCGCCAAAGACGGAAGTGCTCCACCGGGCCCGTCACCTCGGCATGGAACCAGGCCTGCTGCCCGCCCGAGGTGCGCGAAAATCCGCCGAAGAGCCGGACTTTTCCGTCCAAGGTGCGGGCCGTGGGGTCCACCCGGAGGGTGGCTTCGACCTTGCGGTCGCGCTTCGGGTTCAGGCTGCTCGTGACGTCGAGCGCGAGGAGCGGAACCGGGCCCTGGCCCAGGGCTCGGTAGCGGTGCACGCCGCACCGGGCGGTGGCGGTGAGCTCGGTGCTGAAGCCCTGCGCGGGAAAAGCCACGGCATAGGTTCCCGGATGCGCGGTCTCGTCAGCGTGCTCGAAGGGCAGGCCCTCCTGGCGCGAGGCGAAGGCCTCGATCGAAGCGAGCGGCTGCACGCGGAAAAGCCCGCCTTCGGCAGCGCCGGTTCCCGACAGCCGCGTGTGCGAGAAGCCCACGATGCGGTTGTACCAGGACGAGTAGCCCGAGGTGGCCGTGGTGATCCTGGACAGGTAGGCGCGCCCGCCCGTGACCCGGGTGTCGGGGCCCAGGCGGACCATCCCGAAGGGGCGCGTGGCGGCCGGTGAGGTCATGCCGGCCGAATCGAAGTACCCACCCGTGCCGATGAACGGGTTCACCGTCCCGGCGGCGCTGAGTGCGACTGCGGCCCACATCCTCATCGGACTACTCGGTGACCCGGTCGGTGTTCGGAGGCGGTGTGAAGGTGAAGTGGGCGTCGGGAGCAGGCTCTCCCAGGCGGATGTTCTGGAGGGTGATCTCGCTCAGGTTGCCGTCCCGATGCTGGAGGCGCACCCGCTGGATGGTCTTGGCCTTGGGGTCGGCTTCGATCTCGATGCTCGAGACCGAGCCCGCCGCGCCCCGGCGCGGCTGGAGCAGGAAGATGGACTCGGTCCGGGCGCGGACCCGCATGTCCTTGGCGGAACTGGAAAAGGCGCCGGCCAGGAGCGAAGTGGCCAGGCGGGACTGCACTTCCGAGGTCTTCTTGATGATGACCTGGCCATGCTCGGATTCATCGAAGGGGGGCGTGTAGAACCAGAAGGTGGCGCCGTCGCTGACCAGCAGGTTGCGATCGGGACGGGTCTGCTCCCAGCGCAGCTTGCCCGGGCGTTTGACCTCGAGGGTTCCCGAGGAGGTCTTCTTCCGTCCCATCGCGCTGGATTCCACAACCTGGGTGTAGTCGGCCTGGAGCGTCCCGGCCGCCGAGTACTTGGCCTCGATGTCCTGGAGCAGCTGGGGAAGAGCGGGCGCCGGTGCCGCCTGGGCCGTCGAAAGGGTGAGGGTCCAAAGGAGGAGAGGGAGCATGGGGCCCGATCTAGCTTGATTTAGTCAACTATTCAAGGTCGCTCTTCAAGGTCGCTCTTTTCGGAAGGGGCACGGCTCCCGACCTTCCTGGCCTGGAACCAGCGGACCCGGGCAGGGGTGGGGTCCAGATTCCCCGCCGCATCGCGGGCTTGCACCCGGAAGCTGTGCCAGCCCCGGTCCAGCGAGTCGATGTGGAAAGGCGAAGTGCAAGCGCTCCGGGGGTCCGAGTCCAGCTGGCACTCGAAGTGCGAGCCGGGCTCGGTGGAGAGGAACTCGAACACCACTTTCCGGGCCCGGTTCACCGGTTCGGGCTGCCGGACCACCCAGGTGGCCGGGGGTGTGGTGTCGCGGTTCCAGAGCACGGTGACAGGCGAGGATTGGCGGGTGGGCGTCGATTGCACCAGCGTGAACGCAAACCAGCCGTCCTGCGGCGGGGAGACCTGGAACGAGAAGGCTCCCGCCGGGTCACAGGTGTGCGCCAACGTGTTGTTCAGGGACACCTCGACGCCGGGAAGGCAGGTGCCTGCGATCTGGAGCGTTTCCGCGTTGGAGATCACGGGACTTGCGGCCGGGGTGATGACCGTGGGTGGCGCCAAGGGCGGGGTCCTGCGGTTCCAGGTCAGCCTCTGCGAGTCGGACGGGTTGCCCGCCGCGTCGGTTTGCTGGAGCGCAAAGTGGTAAGTCCCATCCAGCTCCTTCTGGATTGTGAGCGAAAAAATCCCCGAGTCCGGGCAAATGGCGTTCTGGCTTGAGTCTCCGGAAAGCTGGAGCGTGGCACTGGGCTCGCAACTTCCGCTCCAGACGAGGGGCCCTGCCGAAGTTTCGGTGTCCTGGGTCGGCGTGACCCGCGATGGGGCGGGCGGCGCCTGGGTATCGCGGATCCAGGTCAGGTGGGCCTGCTCCGAGCGGTTCCCGTTGAAGGGGTGGGTCTGCTGGACCCAGTAGCTGCCCGTTCCATCGACCTCCTTCCGGAGCGTGAAGCGGAAGGCAGCGTTCAGGCAGCGCGCCTCCTGCAGGTCGTCTCCTCCGAGCGTGATCTGGTCGCCTTCGGTGCAGGAGCCGGACACGACCAGGGACGAGTCCTTCGAAACAAAGGGGCTGACGCCGGGAAAGCCGATCACCGGTGTCGTGGGCGTGGAGGTGTCTCGCGTCCAGCGGAACGCGGTGGTCTCGGAGCGGTTCCCGGCCGTATCGGTCTGGAACAGGGTCAGGTCCAGGGTTCCGTCCGTGAGCTTCGGGACCTGGAAATTGAACCCGCCCGAAGTGCAGTTCTGGCGCATCGGCAGGTCGGTCCCGCCCAGCTCGACCCGCGCGCCGGCTTCGCAGGCGCCCGACAGGTCCAGTGAATTTCCGCCCGAAAAGGTGGGGTTGGCCAAAGGCTGCAGGATGCGAGGTGCGGCGGGGCGCAGGGTGTCCCGGGTCCAGGTCACCGGAACCGGGGCCGAGTCCACGCCGCTGGGGCTGCGCTGCTGCAGGACATAAGCGTACGTTCCGTCGGAAGCGGGCGAAGTCTCGAACCGGAAGGTCCCCTGGGCGCAGGCCTGGGTCTCTTGGGTGGCGCCGGCCAGGCGGACCGTGTCGCCGGCCACGCACTGGCCCGAGATGACCAGCTGGGTGGCATTCGAGGCAAACGGGGTGGAGGCGGGTTGAAGGACCACGGGACTGGGAGGCAATGCCGTGTCCCGGATCCAGGTCAGCGCCAGGGGTTGGGACCCATTGCCGGCCGGATCCGTCTCGGTCACCTCCAGGTGAACCGTGCCATCGACCTCCTTGGGGAGCGTGACCGAAAATCCCTGGTCACAGGTCGCGCTGGCCTGGAGGTCGCCCGAGACCGTGATGCGGTCGCCCGGCTCGCAGGCGCCCGAGATCCTCAGGAACGAGTCGGAAGAAAGAAACGGCGACGACACGGGCTCGCTCAGGTGGGGGGTCGACGGCGCCTGGGTGTCCAGCGTCCAGCGGAAAGCCGTGGGAGATGAGACGACGTCGGTGGGGCTGCGTTGGGTGAGCACGTACCCGGAGCTGCCGTCGCGGGCCTGGGCGAGGGTGAAGCTGAAGCGCGAAGCAGTGCAATGGCTGCTCTGGGAATCCGCCCCCTCCAGGATGACCGTATGCCCGGGCTCGCATGAGCCCGAAACGGT